>JBNKDZ010000651.1:0-7804 GCA_050288525.1 Cyclobacteriaceae bacterium | reverse complement strand
TGCCTTCTTCGGTTCCGGTACCCATCCAGATAAGCTTCATCTTTTCATTTACCTCTTCAGGTCGTTTGAGAAGGCCTCCATACAGTTCTGTGAGGTCGACATTTTCCCGCAGTCGGAGCGCGCCGCTGAAAGCCCCCAGGTAAGCGAATTTATCAATGTTGTTAAACACAATTTCAAACGATTGAAGACCACCCCACGACAATCCGGCCATGGCACGATGTTCACGATCCGTAAGCGTTCGGTAGTTGGCATCGATCATCGGAATGATCTCCTTGATGATCAAATCCTGGAATTCTACCTTGCCCTTGCCGGTAGAAGTTATGGATTGGGCAGCGTCCCAGTTTACCACATCAAATCCCAGACCGGAGATATCTCCGTTGTCCATCACCACGATCATGGGTTCAATTTTTCCTTCGGCGAGGAGGTTGTCCATGATAAAATTCATTTTGCCCTGGTTGCTCCATCCGGTCTCATCTTCCGACCATCCGTGCTGAAGGTACAGAACAGGGTATTTTTTGTCCGGATTTTTGTTGTACTCCGGAGGGGTGTACACAAAGCAACGCCGAACAGCCTTCCGGATATCTGAGTTATAATATCGGGCCCTGACTTCTCCGTGAGGCACATCTTTGGCTGCAAAGAAATCCATATCCGGACAAGGAATGTCAATGCCACTCATAGCATAACCGGCACCGAAATAGGTATATACTCCCGGGTCGTTAACCCGTGCACCGTCAATAATAAAGGCATAGTAATGAAACCCCTCTACGATTGGTTCGGTGGTAACGGTCCAGATCCCGTTTTCATCTTTTTGCATGGGAAATTTTTTGCCGGTGATATCTGCCAGCACATTGGTAGCTTCAGGAGCTTTGATCTGAAATACCACACGTCCGTCTTCGTAAATCCTCGGATAGTCGTATCCCGGAATGCAGTTATCGGCCCGGGTCGTGTTTTCGGGAAGCCCCTGTCCGGTTGCTGCCGACAAACAACAAAACGAGAGAAGAATAATCAGAAAGTTAAATTTTTTCATTGTCATAAATAGTTAAGTCTGATATAAAAATAAAAAGATATCTGTAATGCGGCACTTTATTTGGGAAAAACGACAGAAATAGTGATTTTTCGGTTTATCTATGGTATTAGTGGTTGTTTGTGAAAACAACTTTATACACAAATTTGACATCATAGGGCTTCCCGCGTGGCAGGCTGGTGTCCCATTTCGGCGAACTGTTAACGATTCTCAGTGCCTCGGTTTCGAGATCTTTTATGGCGGATTTAGCAATTGTTGCATTTACGACATCACCATTTGTATGCACGACAAATCCGACATATGCAAAATCTTTTTCACCGCCAAAAAAACGGAAAGAGGGAGGATTGAAGATGTTTTTCTCGATATAGGTTTTGAAATAACTGTGATCACCCGGGCCAAATCGCGGCATATATTCACTTACATAAAAAACATTGGAATCTTTATCAATGAGCACATTATCCTCAAAAAGCAGGCTGTCGTTTGATATCTGTGTCCCCTCAAAATCATAATTTACCCGTTGGATCAACACACCTCTTTTGTTGCGTTCGACCCATTCTCCGGTCATCCTTCCATCAATATAGCTGCCACTGACGGACTTTCCGTTTGCCTCTTTGTAAAAACATGGTCCATCTGCTACAAAACCGGAGTCAGTAGCCTTCAGATGCCATGAAAAGCTGGAATTACGAATTTTGTGGGTGTAACTAATTTTTATGACGCTGTCTGTCATTATGGTGTCTGATACGATTTCCATAGGATCAATATCCCAATTTTGTGCGAATGCACCCGTTGTGATAATGAACAGAACAAGTGACAATACGGTTTTCATATTTGTTATGTATGGATAACGAAGTTGCAATATATGTAATTGTGTGGCATAGAGCAAAGGGCAGAGGGCAGAGCGTGGAGTGCAAAGGGTATTGACTTCATTTTGACTTCGGAGAAGTCACATATTTGTAGAAGATCATTAATATTCACCCGACTCCGGACAGGGGTCATATGAGAGCAATGGTGTCTGATTACCGGGATAAAATATGAGGTTATAAAAAAGGATCAGTCTGTAAATCTGGGGGAGAGGTAGTAAAATAATTTGCAAATAAACGTATGGCAAAGCACACAGGGCAAAACGTATTGTTTGTAAAAAGGCAATTTAATTTTAGTGATACCAACCTGACAGCGTCCAAAGACCTGTCAGCGTTAATTTAGACGACACTACTCAACATTTCATAGCGCTCCAATTTTGTCTGAAACAGAATTTTCAGAATTACAGAATATACGAACCAGGGTATTGTCCGTTTGCTACTTTCTCAAACTCCAATCTACTCTTTGCCTTATATCGCTTTCAATTCCGGTTTTATCTGTTTTAAAAATTCATGATAACGTTCAGATTCAGGGTTGCCGGGGAAGCCGCCATAATCAAACACTATTCGTAAATAGTCGATGAACGTGGTGTCGTTTGGCTCATTTAAAAAATCTGCATCCACAGAGGGTTGTTTTGTAATTTTTAAAGCATATTGTTGTCCGCCACTGACATTATCCTTGTGGAGGTCGTCGGCCGAAAGATTCAGAAAAGCGCAGCCGAAATTTTCATCATCAACATAATATTGAATATCCTCTTTCCAGTATTGATCGGTTACTTCCTCTGCCAGACTGTCAAGGCTGCACACCTGCACAGGGTCTGCCATATCCCACATGAAGTGATCATTTGTTTCATAGTCCCAGACAAAGTTTACACCGCCGACAATCCGATAAAAGTATTTTAATGAAAGGGGAACATATCCGAAAGGACGTACCACTGAATCAAGTTCATTCAGCAACTGTTCTGTGTTTGGTAAGGGTTTGTGGAAGGGCTTTTCAAAATTGAATTTTGGATGTTCGTTAAACAGGTAGTTTATGGCTTTTAACTCGTTGTAAAGGATCTCAAGGTTAAAGAAAACCCTTTTAAACGTCTCTTCAAGTACCGATTCAATATCCGGAAGATATTTTGGTGTGAACGCTTCTTGTCCGAGATTGTGTATCTCCTGGTAAACTTGTTTGGTTTCGCCTTCCAGATATCGTTTTAGAAATGTCATTTTGTCTGCATTTATTTCATATTGTTTCAATATTGTTTTAAATATACAATTCTTTCTATGATGAATATTGGTATGAAAATATATATGATAATACTTTTTCTGGTGTACAGTCAGGCAGTTGTCGGCCAGGAACGTGCGTTAAAACAAAATACGGTTGAATTCATTTTAGAAACCTATCATGTCCCTGAAGTAAATCCAACACATGAAGATGCGTCATCAAAGGTTGACAGTGCCTTTAAAGCCGTATTAATACAATATGCCGGTCTTCCCGGATCTGAAAATGATGTTCCCGTTTCAGACCTCTTCAATCTTTTGTATGCAAATGGCAGCAGCGGTTATGAAGATTCGCCTGACATTCGTCGTATGAAAATGCGGAGGAGTATGTGCTTCTCAGCCATAGCTCTGAAATCCGATATATTCTCATCAATTACCTTTTTGGATCATGCTGAGTATTCGTTAATGTACAAATGTCCTGAAAAAGTCGAGCCTCTGCTGGAAACGGAATACTGTGGATTGCTGTTCCTGGAGCTTCTTGTAAGGTCAGATTTAAATAAAGATGTTTTCAGGGATGCGCTGTTCCGGATAGAACAATTTCTCGACGAGCAAGGTATGTTATTGCCGGATCATGTGAGAGAAGAGGCGGGCAGGCTTGTAGTAGCGTATCAGAGAGAGCTTTGAATAAAAAAGGCAGGTCTGTAAATAGTGTCCTGCCTTCTTTATTCAATATTTTAAGTTTTTTAATTATTAATATTTATTAAAACAGAAACTGTAATATCTACTCCATTATCGGCAGTTGCTGTAATTCCAACACCGGCCGAAGGTGTAGAAATATCTTTAACATGTATGGTAGCTTTCAAATTATTATTAGGATATGCATCGACAGTCGCAATGTCAGTATCTGTTGAAGTCCAGGTTATATGCTTATTATTCGCATTGTCAGGAAGGACTGTAGCCGTTACAGTTATATAATCACCCTCCTTAGCATTAATTATAGGCCATTTATCAAGGTTAATTTGTGTTACAGGTTGTAATACCTCAATATCGAAATTATCTCTTATATTGTTGTTGTCTGCCGAAATAACGGTGATGGTAGCAAATCCTCTGCCCTTAGCCTGCAGTGTCCCGTTCGTAACGGTTGCAACACTTGTATTGCTGCTTGACCAGGAAACATTTTTGTTTGTTGCATCTGCTGGTAAAATTGAATAATTCAGGTTAACTGAGGTTCCATTGTTCATTTGGGTAGGAGGATTAGTAATATCGATACTTACTACAGCAATTTTATATACGTATACCTGACAGGTTGCCTCAAATCCACCATCGCTGGTTTTAGCCGTAATGGTTGTAGAACCTGGTAAGTGGGCAGTTATCAAACCATTACTTACCGAAGCTACAGAACTGTTTGTCGAGCTCCATGAAACAGCTTGATTTACCGCTGTAGCTGGTTGTATTGTAGGAGTAAGCTGTTGGGTTGCTCCCTGAATTAATTGCATGGAAGTTTCATTCAGCGTAACGCCTGTTACTTTTGTTACATCTACGATAACACTGACCGAACACGTGGCAGTTTTGGCACCTTCCAGTGTTGTGACTGTAATAGTGGCTGATCCGGCCTTTTTCATGGAGACCAATCCACTTGTACTTACTTCAGCTACACTGGTATTGCTTGAACTCCATGTAACATTTTGATTTGTCGCGGTAGAGGGTTCAACCGTGGCAGTTAGCTGATAGGTGCTCCCTTCCGTCTTCTCGATTGAGGTTTTATCCAGGCTAACACCAGTTACTACTCTTTTATCATAAATAGAAAAAGTACACTGATCGGTTTTGGCACCATCCTGGGTTGTGACATATACTGTAGCAGTTCCAACTTTTTTCGGTGTTACCAGTCCGTTTGTTACAGTTAGAACAGTTTCATCGTTGGTTGTCCAGATGACCGTTTTATTCTCAGCATTTGCCGGTTCGATTGTTTCTGAGAGTTGTTCCTCAGCAGTAAGTTCAAGCATGGACGAATGTTTATTTAACGAAACGCTCTCAACTAAAACACCCGGATCGGATTTTAATACGGTAACCACACATTGATTTTGATAACCACCATCTATAGTAGTTACCGTAATTATTGCTGTTCCGGCAACTTTACTTGTCAGATTCCCGTTTTCGTCTACATCAACAACACTTGGACTACTGCTATCCCAACTGACAGATTTGTTTGTTGCGTTGGAAGGCTGGATGGAGGCAAACAGATTACCTGTGGAATTTTCTTCCATTTTCAGTGTTTGTGTGTTAAGCGAAACACTGGTGACCTTAATTTTCGGATCATCTTCATCTCCTCCACAGCTATATAGGAAAAGAAGAGAAAATCCCGATAAAACCAAAGTAGTGATTAGTAGAGCATTAAAACTGCATCTGTATTTCATGATTCTAAAAATTTATTAAGAAAAAATTGTACTTAACAATGTGTAATGTATTAAAAGATAGTTGACGTCTGTCAAAACTATATACAAATATATCAAATATTTGATTATATGTTATTTGTATCGATTAATTACTTATTGTTTGAATATGAAATCAGTAAATTATTCTCTTCAAGTAACGTTCGTGTTCGGTAATGTCCTTCCCAAAACTTATTTTCGATCGTTTCGAGTGTTCTGTTAAATTCAGGAAGGTCTTTTACAGGATCCATCAAGGGGTCAATCCCCAGATACAATATGATCCAGTACTGGATATTTTCCTGTTTGGAAAACAATTTTAAATGTTTGAGGGCAGCGCTTTTATCACCTTTACTGGCAAAATACACTGAAAGGCTCAGATGCTTATAGATAGACTGGTCGTGATCAGCATAGTCCTTATAATCGTCCAGAAGTTCTTTTGCTAATTCAGGATGCCCTGTTTTAGACATTACCAGGGCGATTTTTGCATTTTCACCTCTGTAAATGTCAAAGTGTAATGCCTCTCTGGCAGCAAGAAATTTACTGAAGTATTGGTATGCGCTTTCATAGTCGCGGATATAAAAACACACCTTTCCTATTTCCTGCAACACATCCAGTCGGGTAGTGTCTTTTTCAAATACAAAAATCAACTCATTTTTAAGTAATTTCAAATCCCTGTGTGTGACATGCCGGATATATGCATTCAGATACAGAGAATATATATTTTCCGGATTATTTCGGATGGATTTTTCAATATATTCTTCCGCCTCACGAACAAATCCGGACTGGATCAGCGCATTGCTGATATGGAGATAAAGGAAGCTTGCAGTGGAGGAATCGTTTGCAACCGGGTTAAGTTGTATGCCTTTCAGGGCGTATTCCAGATATTTGGCCGTGTTTGGCATATAATTAACATAATACTCAGACAAAAAGTTGATCACCATGGCCGAATTCGGATTGAGCTCAAGGGCTTTCTCAAAATAGGGGAGCGCCTGCTTGTAATCGGCCCGGTTCATATGAGACAGTGCCTTTGCGATCATACTTTGAGAAAGATTCGGGTCATATAGCAATGCTTTGTCCGCATAATAGCTTATCTGGTCGGAGTGTTGTTTTTCTTTTTTATAAATGTCCAGGTAATAATAGGATATGGCGACGTCTGCATAGGCAAAGGCGAATTCCGGATCTTCTTCGATGGCTTTTTTAAACAGCGGAAGTGCTTTTTCCAGACCTTCAAGGGTGCCCTGCAGATAATGATGCCGCGCTTTTAAAAAGTAGTCGTAGGCAACCAGGTTGTTGGTAGGTATTTTATTTATCTGCTCTTGTTCGGCAGGGGTAATAACTGCTTCAATGGCTGACGCAATACTACCGGCTACCTCACGCTGCAGATCAAAGATGTCGTCTGTTTTTCGCTTGTATTGCATCGACCACAAGTGCTTGTCTGTGGAAGCTTCGATCAACTGTATATGCAACAGTATCTGATCCCCGATCTTTTGTCCGCTGCCCTCTACAAAATACCGCACCCCTAGTTCAGTGCCCATCTCTGGAATGGTCTTATGCTGATACCGGTATTTTTCTACAGACGTCCTGCTGATCACCTTCAGATCCCGGATCTTTTGGAGGTCGTTAAGTAGTGATTCCATCAGGCCGTTGACCAGGTAAATATTCGAAGAATCATTGCTGTCGTTTATGAAAGGCAACACGGCAATGGACTTTTCCTGTTCCGGAGGCTGACGGTTGTCCGGTAAGAGAAAAAACAATGCAACGACCACAAGAATGACGATGCCGCCTGCCAGAATCAGATTCCTTTTAACAGGTTTCGGAGCATCTTTGACGGGTAGAATTTCTTCTCTATCATTTTTACCGGTCTCCCCTGGAGGATAACCGTAAAATTCCCTGAAACATTTCACATAATAGGAAACGCTCCCGAACCCGACTTTATACGAAACCTCCGACACATTCATGGAGGTGTTCTTTAACAATTCCATGCTTTTCTGCAGTCGGACCTGACGGATATACTGACTGGCAGAGGTCCCTGAGCTTTTTTTGATCTTCCGCAACAGATTGGAACGGCTCATTCCGGTTTCATCGGCCAGTTCGGATACCCCAAACGATTCGTTTTCCAGATTTTGCAGAATTATTTCCCTGATATGACTTAAAAAATCATTATCCGCCATGAGTTAACCGGTCAAGTTTTAACAGATTTAAGGACACAATTTACAAATTATGCATCAGTAATCAACCTAAAAAAGAATCAGCTATTTCACCCCGGATGCTTCATAATTTATATCCGT
>JBNKDZ010000650.1:0-2930 GCA_050288525.1 Cyclobacteriaceae bacterium | reverse complement strand
GATCTGTTGTTCATTCAGGTTACCAGTTTCTCTGCCTACAATGCGCGATAATTGCTTTCGGCCATTCTCCAGACTGATTTCCAGGGCTTTGAAAACATTTTTACCTTCTTTGATGAGGTTTTGATTGGCTATGCCCCAGTACACAAACAGGGTATTGAAAATCAGAAGCAGTATATTAGATGTTTTAGAAAGAAATTCTCCAAAAAAATACAACATAAAAAAGGTCACCGACACCATAACAAACGTAAAAACTGTACCTTTCAGCAGTCGCCGGTTTTTTTTATTCCATAATTTCTCTCCTTTATAAATCAGGGTTCCAAAGACCTTTATGGGATGAGGAAACTTTTCCGGATCACCCAGAATCAGGTCCAGGAGATATCCGAATAATAGAGGTAATATGTTGATCAGGTTTGTTTCCATGCTTTCAATGCCCGGATAAGTAGTTCATTATGTTCTTTTTTTTGGGTGGCGATCCGGATGAAATGTCCGTCAAGTCCTCTGAAGTTGGAGGCATCCCGAACCAGACACCCATATTCTTTTAATAGAAAGTGTTTTAACTGTACAGATTCCGGTTTATCAATCTTTATCAGAAAAAAGTTTGTTTGAGTAGAGCAGGCCTGAAAATCAGTCTGGTTATTTATCTGAGACACCAGTTCCTGCGTTTCCTTTAACAAGGATTTAATATCCGGCACCAGATCGTCATACCTTTGCAGGATCATCCTACCTGCTGCCAGAGCCATCGAATTTACCGACCAGGGAATTTTGTATGTTGTAATAGTCCGGATCAGTTCTTCAGAGGCTGCAATATAACCTATACGAATTCCCGGTATACAAAACAGCTTTGTGAGGGATTTCATTACAATCAGATTCGGATGATTCTGAATGAAGTTTATAGCAGACTCTGGATCCTGAATAAATCCGGCGTATGCCTCATCCAGAATAAAAACAGTATCCTGGTTGTTGGCAATTAGCTTTTCAACAACCGTTTTTCGCAGCAATTCTCCGGTCGGATTATTCGGATTGCAGATAAAAGCAATCCGGGTATGAATGTTTGTTGTTTTCCCAATAGAACGAAAATCTTCGAAATGACAGGATATTTTATGCAAACAGGCCGCATCTTCATATTCGGCAAATGTCGGGGTGAAGATGGTTGCGCTTGTTCCATGAAATGCCTGACAGATCAGGTATATTGCTTCAGCTGTGCCGTTTGTGACAAGAAACTGCTGATCTCCGATTCCGTGAAACTGGCCTAATTCCTTCCGGTATGAATCAGCATTAGGTTCCGGATAGTTCGAGATGTTCCGGATATTGTCTGACAGGTACCTCAACAATTGTGGATGAGGTCCTCCATAGTACACATTCGAACTGAAATTGGCTTTTATTTCAAATTCCGATTGATGAATATCGTCGCCATGTCCGTATATCATTTCAGAATATCATAAATTTTTTCCATTCGGACAGATGAGCGTACCAGTGTTGCCAGTTTATCGTATTGCGATTCCTTAAATTCTTCATAATTTTTATACGGATGTACGATGTTGTACGAGGACAACAAGTCATTCAGCACATCTTCATTATCAAAAATCCCGTGGATATAGGAGCCCCAGCATCGATCATTCAGTATAAATCCATCTGTTGAAAGATCATCAAATGTATTGAGTGGTCTGGGAGAACCCTCCGGTACGCTTTCTCCCATGTGGATTTCATAGCCTTTTGAAAGTTTATGACTGTTTTTGTAATAGAAGCTGCGTTGAACAGTTTGTTTATTTTCAGTTAGTGTGGTAATAACCGGCAGGATCCCTAATCCTTCCGTTTCCTTGTTATTGGATTCTACCTGATGCGGATCCAAAACTTTTTTACCCATCATCTGATATCCACCGCAGATCCCGATGACTGTTTTCCCGGCTTTCACGGCAGAATTGATTGCCTCATCAATGCCCAGTTTCTTCAGTATGATAAGATCTTCTATGGTATTCTTGCTCCCAGGTATCATGATGATGTCGGAATGTGCGATCAGTGCGGGATCGAGCGTATAGAAAAGGTTTACATCATCCAGGTGTTCAAAAACAGCAAAATCCGTATAATTTGACATCCTTGGAAGTTTTACCACACAGATATTTATTTTATTCTCATTGATTGCCACATTCCGGACATCCAGCGCTACAGAGTCTTCCTCGTCGATGATGATGTCGTTAAAATGCGGGATTATGCCCAATACCGGCACACCGGTTATTTCTTCAATGATCTTTGTACCCCCCTCGAATAAACTGATATCTCCCCGGAATTTGTTTATTATAATGCCCTTGATCAGTTTTCTTTCCTCCTCCGTCAATAATTTTATCGATCCATACAGACTGGCAAAAAGACCTCCTTTATCGATATCCCCAACCAGAATAGTAGCAGCATCGGCATGAGCTGCCATACGCATGTTTACTATATCACGATGTTTCAAGTTTAGTTCCGAAATGCTCCCTGCTCCTTCCATCACTATGGGATTGTAGCGGGAGCTGATCCGGTCGAAAGCTTTTGTCACTTCGTCGAACAAACCCGTGTTATTGTTAAAATATTCTTTCGCAGTCTGATTCCCGATAGGTTTTCCATGCAGGACGATCTGCGATTTGGTATACCCTGTTGGCTTAAGCAAGACCGGGTTCATGTCGGTATGACAGGGTATTCCGGCAGCTTCAGCCTGGGTGACCTGTGCTCTCCCTATTTCAAGGCCTTCAGGAGTGGGAAAGCTGTTTAAGGACATATTCTGGGCCTTAAAGGGTGCAGGAGCATAGCCATCCTGTTTAAAGATCCGGCAGAATGCCGCTGTTACAATACTTTTTCCAACATTGGAGGCTGTTCCGACAAACATTACAGGCTTTAGAGGCTTCATTAATTCGTGCTAGAGTAATACGGATTGAATCTGCGAAGATAAGAACTTT
>JBNKDZ010000649.1:0-6881 GCA_050288525.1 Cyclobacteriaceae bacterium | reverse complement strand
CCTTTTAAATAATCTAACTCTAAACGGAGACTTCACCATTACCAGTGGTAATTTTCAAATAAATAATAATGCATCTACAACCATATTAAACCTTACGGTAAATGGAAATACGTTGGTTGATTCAAATGGATCTATCTCTGTTGGAAGAGGAAATACCATCAGCACATATTCAATAGCAGGATATAATATGCCATCCACAGGAAATTATCACAACATTTTTCATCAGGTTATATTCGGGGGAGACTTTACTAATAATGGAACTGTACGTTTTACAAACGAATCAAGTCCGATATACAATGAATTCTCTACTATTGGTGCAGCTACTGTCAGGTTTATTGGGAACACCAACAATCTTGTCAGTCTTTTCGGTACTACCGATTTTTATAACCTGATTATAAACAAAGGCAATGACCAGACCTATCAGTTGGAAATAACATCAGATAATGTAAATAATTTCAGTCTCTTTGGACCAAATAATGTCGGAAGAGTTGAAAATGTTCCTTTTTCAGCTGCAAATCCTGAAGTTCGAAAAGCTCTGTGGATCTATAACGGAACATTGCATTTAACCGGATATATTAGCATACCTACACTATCCGAAGGAAACCAGATAAGTGGAAACGGAGACTTTCCTATCGGGCAAAATGGTGCTTTATGGATTGATGGAGAACATGTTGAAGTATATTCTACAGCTGACAATGCTTCAGAGGTTCCTGCCGGATCTACAGGAGTAAATACAGGCAGCAGTAATCAGGCATTATCAGTATATGGGACATTCAGGATTTCAGACGGCTACTTCGGCACTCGTGGCAGTGCCGGCTTTATCTTCTGGAATGCCGCAGCAGGAAATGTAGAAATTGAAGGTGGCACTGTGAATGTCTCCCAATTCCGTTCAGCCGGAGGAGGAACAGGAACAAACAGCTATATTCAAAGTGGTGGAACAGTTATTGTACGTTCGAATTCAGGTGTTGCTGGTGAAGTATCCAACACATATTCTCTGTTTAGTCTTCATTTGAGTGACGCAGTATTTAATATGTCCGGAGGTACGTTACGAATTTATGGGGAACGAGGTGGCGGAACTGTTTTTATCAATAGCGATCCTGGTTATTACAGTGTGACAGGAGGTAATGTAATTGTTGAAAACACAACCGGCTCTAATGCAATAATTGCTTCCAAAGCACCTTTCTGGAACCTTACGGTTGATAATAATGGAGGCACAGCAGCACAAATTGATCTGATTACCAGATCCTCGGGAGGCGAAACAATAGTTAATCCGGATTTGATCGTCAGGAATAATTTTACAATTGGATCAGGAGTCACATTTGATCACAATGGCAATAATGTGGAAGTCGGAAGTGATTTTATAATTCAGAATGGAGGTGACTACCTATATGATGCATCTAAACCTAATACGACAATACTTAATGGTGTAGATCATTGTTTGTTCGCCTTTTACAACCGAACAGGAGGTGTTAATGATGAACAACGTTTCTGGAACCTGGTAATTGACAAGCCAAGCAACAAGAATGTTACCCTGGCATCAGGAAAAAGTAATCTTACAGGAAACAATAACAACCTGCTTCGTATTGACGGTGATTACCTGAAACTGTTAAGCGGAACATTAGATCAGGATGCATATAGCATACGATTATATGCCGACACCCTGGTCAACTATGATCAACTTACACTATTTGACATAGATGTATCTAATGAAAGCGATGCTCACGGGAGGAACGATCTTTTAAAATTCAGGGATGATGGCGGTGATGCTACCATCCTGATTACTGCTGACACGTCACGGTTTGGAGCCGTTAAGCAAAACAGTGATGACAAGATCATGACCTTGAATACCGATCTTAAAGTTGGTTATCTTCTATACAAACACGGAAGGATGAATCTTCAGGACAACAACCTTACCATTGATGTTCTGGATGCATCTCCAAATCAAAACGCAGACAACGGCACATGTAACAACTGCTTCTCCGTTTCAGATATGTTTATTTTAGATGGAAATGCCTCTGATGGAGGATTATCCATTTTCATACCTTCGGACGGATTAAATCCGGTTGACGGCACATCCACATTCCTGTTCCCATTCGGGATCGGACAGGATGGATCTGATGCAACAGGAACCATTTCCAAATACACACCCGCTGAAGTAACAATCAGCAATCCTGTCGATAGCGGATATATTACAATAAGACCCGTTGACCGTGTTCTGGCAACCACAAATCCAGTTGGAGATGTTTTATCCTACTACTGGCGGGTAAACCACTCAGTATTTTCATCAGGCGATGAACCGGATGTGGAATATCTGTTTAAATATTATGATGCTGACCTTGACGGATCAGGAAATGAAGGGAGTTTTGTACCTGGAAAGGTATTGGATGAAGGAGCATTTACACGTTCATATGAAGTTGCTGCCAATATCAATACAACTTCAAATTTAATTACATTTAATGGCAATACAACCGGCACTCCCTCCCCTTTCACACTTGAGAATGCAAACTATACAGCCGGAGAGACAACAAGATTTACTGGAAATGTTGAAGTATATTATTCAAAAGGCATCCGTGATGCCGCAAACTCAAATTGGAGAACTCCATCCTACTGGACTATGGGAAATAATTCATCTTACTCTCCACACGATAGTCGTCAGAGCGATGCGACAGACTATCCACAAGCTGGTGACATTGCCATAGTTGGATGGGTGCCTTGGGGTGATCCTGCTGGCAATGAAGGCATGCCACATGGAATGGAGATCGATGGCACTGAAACATTTGCCGAACTCCGGTTTAGTCAGATGCTGGATATATCAGATAATCCTACCGAAAGACAATTTTATTCCAATTTCCAGTTTAGACCGACAGTGTGTATGAATCCTGGAGGAGTAATGAACGTTCAGGCAATCCGAGGTGAAGGTGAATTGTGGCTTAGATCTACTGGTTCAAATCAGGTTGATCCGGATTTCAGCAGTATTGACATTGGAGATTTTGCAAGAGAAGATTCGGCATATATGATTTATGAAAGCACAAATAATGCATTTGTCTATAATAATATCCCGGAAGAAGTTCCAAATCTGCTTATTTCAGGAGAATCCTGGGGTGGCGTTGATCGTGAATTTGCAATAGCAACTGATGTAACGATAAAGGAAAACTTTGAACTTCTCGGTGATGTAAACCTTGTGCTTAGTAGTGGAGCCGAAGGAGACATTTTTGTTGAAGGAAACCTTAAAATATTTGAATTGAGCGTAAATAATAGTGGAGGTGGTGGAGAAATTGCCTTTCCAAACAATGCCTCAAGAACAATTGAAGTTCTGGGAGACCTTCAGCTTATTAATCAAAATGCGCTTATAAATGTTAGAAGTGCTAATGCACCAGCTAATGTGAGTGAATTAATTGTGCATGGTAATATTCTTCAGGATAATAGCAGTGCCTCAAATGGCTTGTATTTAAGTTCAGGCGCAGGGCTTGATTATATTAATCTAACTCTTACGGGTGAAGGTGAACATTCTTTTGATATACAATCAGGAGAAGATGCCAGATTATATTCTGTCACCATCGATAAAGGGACAGATCAATCTTCTTCTTTTACATTTAATGGTAATTTTACACTTGACGGCCCGACAAATGGCGTTGGTGTAACAAAAGCGTTTAACCTTGAAAACGGTATTGCTGTTATAAATAATTCATCAATAAATATCGATCTGAATACTGGTGATGATGACTTTACCATCCCTGCTTCTGCAGGCTTGCAGGTTTCTCAGGGACAAGTCAATGTCGGTGGTGATGATACCGGTATTGAATTAGACGGCAGTTTAATTATTGACGGAGGTATCGTAAATATGGATGATCCGGCAAATAATGGCAACAATTATATCGAATATACTGCATCTGGTAATGCCAGAATTGAAATAAGCAGCGGAAGTCTTCTGGTAGGTTCTCAAATACGAGGAAACCTCATCACTACCTCCAGTGTACTTGACTACACTCAGACAGGAGGCACAGTAGAAGTAGGAATAAATAATGCGCCTGAAGCTTCCAGAGGCGTTTTTGAAATTTATAATACAGGCAGTAATTTCACCTATACCGGAGGCACAATTACCATTGTAAGACAAAATACTTCATCTCCGGGAGTTGCCGCTTTAAGGATTTTACCAACTACCAGTGATGTTACACAAACAATCTTTATCGGAAATACAGACACACCGGCAAGTCAGGATGATTTTGGAGTTAATTCCAATATTTCCCTGTCAGGATTAACCATTACCGGAGGTCCTGATTTCCCGACAGCTGTTGTAAAAGTCAATCCGTTGACCATAGGGACATTAACGATTGATGCAGGAGCAGAATTTGATTGTAATGGTATAGATGTAACCATTGAAGGAGACCTTGACAATGATGGCACATTCACGCCAAATGGGAACAATACCATATTTAATTCCGGATCAACCCAACAGATAACAGGAACAGGAACAACAGAATTTTACGATTTAACCAAGACAGGAAGCGGAATTCTGAATACCGATCTTTCTTTTATAGTAAATAATGATCTGACACTAAGTGAAGGCACTTTTGATGATAACAGTCATACTATTGACCTTCTGGGCGATGCAATCATTGACGCCATTCATCAAAGCACCGGAAATGCAGGCGATGGCTTACGTTTCTCGGGTCCTGCTTCCCAGGAGTTGCGAAGGTCGGAATACGGAACCGGAACAATAGGGATCCTTACCCTGCAAAATCCAAATGGTGTAATAATACCCGAAGGAAATGGATATGATTTCAATATTGAAGGGAATCTTCAGATGAATGGAGGTGTATTTAACATCGGTAGTTCATCCGTTACCCTGGGTACAGATTCGGAGGTAACTTCCAGTGCCGCCTATTCCGTTTCAAATATGGTTCGCACAAACAGTTCATTTACAGATAACGGACTTGGAAAAACATTCCCTGCGGGTTACAACAGTTCATTTACTTTTCCGGTTGGAGAAACAAGTTATACACCTGTTTTAATAGATTTTTCGGTGTCTGGAGGAACTTCCGGGACCTCAGTTGGTTCAATCCATGTACGGCCTGCAAATGAATACCACCCCACTGTTGATGATGGTTCAGATGTGGTTACGGGTGGTGATATCAATAATGTACTTCAATATTACTGGACATTGAATGCTTCGAATATAAACAACTTCGTGGCTGATGTGCTTTTCTATTACGATCAAAGTGATATTTTGTTGGCTGGTGGTGGTGCTGAATCGGATTACATCCCTGCTCGCATTTTGTCGTTCAACAACCCATCCTATAACATAAATAAATTTGACGCATCAAACATAAATGTCACAACAAATGAGATCTCCTTCGGATATCTGGATGTGTTTAACGGAGTATCCAGTGCCGGTATTTCAGGGGACTATTTTGCCGGTATTGATGAAGCTATTCCCGACAATGTAGCAACCTATATCGTTCAGGGAGTTGGTGGAGAAGTTGAAGATCCGGTATACGATCAACCTGTTCCTGGAGGAGGCGCACCAAAGGGCGCTGTTGTAATAATTCCAAATGGAGCTACACTTACGTTTACTATAGATAATATAAGTTTGTATAAAACAGAGATCCAGAATGGTGGAGAGTTGGAAATTAATGATTCTGAATTCCACAGATTAGGAATTGTTGAAGGTATAGGAAATCTTAAAATAGTTCACAATGGAACAGGTAATCCTACAATGCCAGCTGCTGATTACGGTTCATTTTTTAGTTGTTCAGGGGGAAGTTTGGAATACGCAGGCACCGGGAGTTATAATATACTAGGAGGGATTCCAAATATACGACAACTTACTCTTAGTGGAACTGGTGATAGGAATTTTCCTAATATGAATATTATTATTTGTAGAAATTTCTATGTTGACGGCCCCACAATTAATACTCAGATAAACAGAACCCTTACAATATATGATGAAGTATATCTTTATTCAGGAACTATTAATGCTCCATCAGGATCTAGTGGTCGCTTTAGTGTATTACATAAATTTGAAAATAATGGCGGCACATTTAATGGTGGTTCAAGCGGAATCACAAATATAATTGGTGATTTAATAATAAATTCCGGAACTATTAATGTTGGATCATCAAATTATATTTTCAGAGTTTTGAGTGACATAGAAAATAATGGTACGTTTAACGGTGGAGTTGGAAATTCGATTTTTGAGATTTTTTCTAATTCAACTTATCCATTTAATTCAACTATTTCAGGCAATTTTACAGGCACTAATGCATTTCATAATATTCGGCTATATAAACAAATAAATAATTTAACTCAAAACACTGATATACAAATCACAAATAATATAACATTTTCATATGGAATATTAAACACTAATGGTAACAATGTCATCCTTGGCCCATCCGCCACCGCCTCACCTTCCAATGGATCACCTGATTCTTACATAAACGGTCGGGTAGTAAAAAACATATCCACTGCCGGAGGAAGCTTTACATTCCCCATAGGAAGTGCCAACAGATGGAGACCAGGATCAGTTCAAAATGTTTCTGTCGGTGGACTGGATTGGGAGATGGAATATTTCGAAGAATCCGCCATTACCACCCCTGAAGTCACCAATATGACTCCAGCCAGCGGTACTATTGAAACAGTAAGCACTATGGAATACTGGAGGGTAACAGACGGAAATGCGGCTCCATCCGGCGTTACGGCTACTATAGGACTTAGCTGGGGAGATGACAGTTATGTCTCTGCCATACCCGCAGAACGTGAGCAACTGGAAGTCCTGGCGTGGAACGGATCAGCATGGGACAATTATGGTGGAACAAATTTCATTGGAGGACACACACAGGCTTCAGGATCTTTTACCTCTAACTCTGCTGTTTCTTTCA
>JBNKDZ010000648.1:0-4272 GCA_050288525.1 Cyclobacteriaceae bacterium | reverse complement strand
CGTCGGCAAATACCTTCGCGGATTTGCCAGACGCCATATCAGGAAGAAAAAATTTGGAAGAGTTGAAACAGCTGGAAATTCCTGACCCAATCAAAGAACCTGTAAATACAGATGATCTTGTTCATCGCCAGTTTCTGTCAGGAAAATTTTGGTCCAAAATTCCGGCCTATGCAAAGATTTCTGAAGACGAGTTCAGGGATTTTAAATTTCAGAATAAGCATACAATTCGACGAATATCCCAATTGCAGGATTCGATCAGAGAACTTGTCAGCAAGGAATTTTTAGAAGATGTGGAAAAGGGACTTGAAAAAGCTCCTATGAACTTAAGTGTATCCCCGTATCTCTTAAGTCTTATTAACTGGGATGATCCTTATCACGATCCCTTGAGAAAACAGTTTATTCCTGTTTATAGTCAGATACAACCGGATCATCCGAGACTTACGCTCGATTCACTTTGTGAACAGGATGATTCTCCTGTGCCCGGACTCGTACACAGGTATTTTGATAAGGTGCTGTTCCTGCCGCTGGATGTTTGCCCCGTTTATTGCAGATTCTGTACAAGAAGTTATGCCATTGGTGGCGATACGGAATCGGTTGATAAGTTGAAATTTCAAAACGCTCCAAAAAAATGGAACGATGCTTTTACTTATATTGCATCCAGACCGGAAGTTGAAGATGTGGTCATTTCAGGAGGTGATTCTTATATGTTAGCACCAATGAGATTGCGGTTAATAGGAGAGATGCTCTTGGAGATTCCTCATGTACGAAGATTACGTTTTGCAACCAAAGGTCCGGCAGTTATGCCGATGAAAATATTGTCAGACCATAAATGGACCAATACCCTTGTTGATATTGTCAACCAGGGAAGAGAAAAAGGTAAAGAGGTAGTGGTACATACACACTTTAACAGTGTAAATGAAATCACCGATATCACACGTGAAGCAATGATCCATCTGTTTAAGCAGGGGGTGACCGTGCGAAATCAAAGTGTTTTGATAAAAGATGTGAATGATTCGGTTGATTCGATGATACATCTTATAAGAAAACTGTCCTATATGGATGTGCAACCCTATTATGTGTACCAGCATGATATGGTTGAAGGAACTGAAGATATGCGTACCAGCATTGCCAAAACAGTCGAACTTGAAAAAAATGTACGTGGTGTAACGGCTGGTTTTAATACGCCTCTGTTTGTTACTGATGCTCCCGGAGGGGGAGGAAAACGGGATGTTCATAGTTATGATTATTATGACAAAGTAACCGGCATAAGTGTCTATCGGAGTCCGAGCGTGGATAGTTCAAAACTGTATCTGTATTTTGATCCGATAAACAGCCTGCCTGAAGAAGGAAGGAAGCTGTGGGAAGATAAAAGCCTGCATGATGATCTGATCCAAAATGCAATCAACAAATCAGGATATAAATCCTTATCGCTGGCTTAGATAAATGCATTTAATTGATTTTTTTGTATTTGGAATCTACTTTTTTGCGATTCTTTATGTAGGATTTTATTTCTTCAAAAAGAATGAGACAAAGGAAGATTTTTATGTAGGAGGAAGAAAAATTGGCGCCGGCCATGTCGGTTTGTCGATTGCGGCAACCGATGTGGGCGGTGGTTTTTCGATTGGCTTGGGTGGACTTGGCTTTACCATGGGACTGGCAGGCACCTGGTTGCTCTTTACAGGATTGGTAGGTGCATGGATGGCGGCTGTTCTTACCGTGCCAAAATTAAAAAAAATGGATATGCATGCGGGCTTTCTCACATATCCTGATTTTCTGAAGTCAAAATATAACTCAACTGTGGCAATCGTTGCCGCTGTAATATCCGGGATCGGATATCTTGGTTTTACTTCCGGACAAATTCTGGCAGGAGGAAAACTAGCCGCCGGAAGTGTCTTTTCAAAGGTAACATGGATGGATCCTTTGCTGTTTTCACTTATTGTTATGGCATTCGTGGTCGTTGTTTATACGGTTCTTGGAGGGATTAAAGCGGTAATTTATACAGATACCATCCAGTGGATCGTACTGATCTCCGGGTTGTTGTTTCTGGGATTTCCCTTTGCTTATTTCAAACTCGGAGGATGGGATGTGATACGAGAGGCTTTGCCTGCTACACATTTTTCGCTAACGAATGTTTCTTTAACAACTGTTTTTAACTGGGCAGTTACGATTATTCCGATCTGGTTTATTGCCATGACGCTGTATCAGCGTGTCTATTCATGTCCGGATGTCAAACAGGCAAAAAGAGCTTTCTTTATTGCTGGACTGTTTGAATATCCGGTGATGGCATTTGTCGGAGTAGGTCTTGGCATTCTGGCCAGAGTAGCTTTCCCTGAAAGCGAGGCTGAAATAGCATTGCCCAGACTCCTGACGGAAGTATTGCCGGTAGGAATCGCTGGTTTTGTGGTGGCGGCATATTTTTCAGCGGTTATGTCTACTGCAGACAGCTGTCTGATTGCCTCTTCCGGAAATTTTCTGAATGATCTGTTTGGGAAATATATAAACAAACACCTGATCCGGTATTCACAGATTACAACGCTGATCATCGGTTTACTGGCGTTTTTATTAGCCACATATTTTACTTCGGTATTAAAAATAGTATTACATTCGTATTCTTTTATGGTATCAGGATTGCTGGTGCCGACATTAATTGCATATTATTCAAAGAATACGTGTAGTGTTTCAGCTATGGTGAGTATGATTGGGGGAGGAACCATCACCATGGTATTGATAGTAACAGATTTTTCATTGCCATATGGGCTCGATTCGACTGTTTTTGGAATCGCAGGTTCATTGGTTTTATACATAATTACATATTACTTGATTACATATTACTTGAGAAAATGGTTTTATTTGATGAAGTCGTAAAATTTGGGAAGTCAACGCTTCAACACGGTCCGAATAACAACCGGATATACCTGATGAAGTTGGATGCTGAGGATAAGGATATAATTTTAAATCACCTGTACAACCTGGCAGTAAAAAATAAATATTCAAAAATTTTCGCCAAGGTGCCGGAATCTATGTCGGATCTTTTTCTGAAAAGCAAATTCAGGAGCGAAGCAAAGGTGCCGGGATTTTATAAAGGAGAAGAATGTTGTGAATTTCTGGGATTGTATCTTAAGGAAGAACGTTCAATAATTTCTGATAAAGATAAAAAGCTGATTGATACAATTGTGAAATTTTCTTCTGAACCATTTGTTGAAAATGGAATTTGTTTGCCGGAAGGATATATCATGAAGCCTGTAGGAGAGGAGCACCTAGATGCCTTGGCTGAATTGTATAAAATCGTATTCGACGTTTACCCGTTTCCGATTTTTGATAAAGCGTATCTGCTGGAAACATTGAAAGATCATGTGCGATATTTTGGCGTTTTTAAAGGCGACGAACTTGTGGCTGCCTCATCCGCTGAAATAGATTTTGAAAATAAAAATGCCGAAATGACGGATTTTGCCACAAGGCCCGATCAACGAGGGAAGAAACTGAGCTATTTTCTGTTGAAATACATGGAAGAAGAAATGAAAAAAGCTGAAATCCTAACGGTATATACCATCGCACGGGCAGTTTCTTTCGGAATGAATAAGACGTTTGGCAGACTTCATTACACATTTGGAGGTACCCTGATCAACAATACACAGATCGGTTCATCCATTGAGTGTATGAATGTCTGGTATAAGAGCCTGAAGTAACGATCATCTGATCAGGTGTTTGTTCCGAACTCCACTCGGATAACCCTACATTTCTTTTTCGAATCAGAATCCGGAGTCTTGCGAAGTATGGCCGGATGAAACATATGGATCCCTCCGGATAATACCTCACAATCAACAGGTATGGAAGATTCTGTAATCAGTTTCAGTTCATCTGCTGAGAGGATTTTTTTGTGTGATCCTGGAAATACTTTTATACATCCTTTTTCTTTGTCCGAATCATCCAGATGAATATGTACAATGAGGTCGTCGGAGTTACTTTCTGTCTGATGCCAATGGTTCGGATTTGCAGCGTGGTATTTTGTGTAGGTCGTAGAACGTATGCTGAGGTCAGGGTTGATGAACTTAAGAATGGATTTCAGGTTATTATTCAATAACAGCATTTCGAGTTCGGGGATCTTGCTGAATAATTGCTCAGTGACCAAAGGCTTGGGATCAGATTCCGGGGAATAATATTTCTGAATTAACGAACCGGCTTTGTTGATCTCTTTTCGGGTATAGATCTGGTTGACGATGGAAAACCCGCCATTTTGCAGGCTTTTCACTGTGTTGGGCAAACTTTTTGTGT
>JBNKDZ010000647.1:0-4499 GCA_050288525.1 Cyclobacteriaceae bacterium | reverse complement strand
GTAACAATTTTGTTCATATGAAAAGAGATCAATAAAAAACAACACATATGAATTTTAACAATTATACGATAAAAGCGCAGGAGGCAATTCAGAAGGCAATGGATATTGCCGGAGGCAACGGACAACAGATCATTGACACTTCACATATTCTGAAAGGTATCCTGTTGTCGGATGAGAATATCGTGTCGTTTATTCTGAAAAAACTTGCTGTAAACAGGCAGCAGCTGGAATCCGAGCTGGAAGACCTTATAAACGCCGGACCGAAAAGCAGTGGCACCCAGCCCTATCTTTCAAATGACGCAAATGTAGCTTTGCAAAATGCTACGGCATTGTTAAAGGAATTTGGCGATGAATACATAACCATAGAGCATTTGCTGATCGTTTTGTCGGAAGGAAAAGATAATACCGGAGGATTGCTCAGAAAATTCGGATTCAGCAAAAAGGACCTGAAGACCATTATAGCTGAACTGCGGGGAGGCGATCAGGTGAAGGATCCGAATGCCGAGTCCAAATACAGGTCGCTGGAAAGATATTCCCGCAACCTTAACCAGATGGCCCGTGACGGAAAGATTGATCCGGTGATTGGCCGTGATGATGAGATTCGAAGGGTGCTTCAGATCCTGTCGAGACGCACAAAAAACAACCCGATACTTCTTGGGGAGCCGGGAGTAGGTAAAACAGCCATCGTCGAAGGGATGGCACAGCGGATTGTCGACGGTGATGTGCCCGAAAACCTGAAAAGTAAAATGATCATATCCCTGGATATGGGACTACTCATTGCAGGCGCCAAATACAAAGGTGAATTTGAGGAGCGACTCAAATCCGTGATCAAGGAAGTGACTGATTCGGATGGAGAGATCATATTGTTTATCGACGAGATCCACACTCTGGTTGGTGCAGGAGGAGGAGGCGAAAGTGCCATGGATGCCGCTAACCTGTTGAAACCCGCACTTTCCAGAGGTGAATTACATGCTATCGGAGCTACCACACTTCAGGAATATCAAAAGTATATCGAAAAAGACAAAGCGCTGGAGAGACGTTTCCAAGGGGTCATGGTAGATGAACCAAGTGAGATGGATTCAATATCGATACTAAGAGGGATTAAAGATAAATATGAACTGCACCATGGCGTACGAATCAAGGATGATGCCATCATTGCAGCAGTGGAGCTTTCGAACAGATACATATCAGACCGCCATCTGCCTGACAAAGCCATTGACCTTATTGATGAGGCAGCCGCGAAAATCAGGATTGAGATCGATTCGCTGCCGGAAGAGCTGGATGAATTACAACGAAAGATCACCCAGCTGGAGATCGAACGGGAAGCTATACGCAGGGAAAAGGACAAGCATAAGGAGCAGGTACTGAATAAAGCGATTGCCGAGCTAAGCGAAAAACGAAATGAATTGAAAGCCCAGTGGGAAAATGAAAAAGAAGTAATTCAGGGCATACAACATGAAAAAGAAAACATCGACCGGATGAAGTTCGAAGCAGATCAGGCTGAACGAAGTGGTGATCTGGGTAAAGTAGCTGAAATACGTTATGGAAAGGTACTCGAAAGCAAGAAAAAGCTCGAGGAACTACAGGAAAAATTATCCGGCATGCAAACAGGAAATTCCCTGCTCAAGGAAGAAGTGGGGACTGAAGACATTGCTGAAGTAGTTGCAAAATGGACAGGTATCCCTGTAAACAAAATGCTTCAGACAGAGCGCGACAAGCTGTTGCATCTTGAAAAAGAGCTCGGTCTGCGGGTAGCTGGACAGGAAGAGGCCATTGCGGCTGTGTCGGATGCCGTCCGGCGGAGCAGAGCAGGCCTGCAGGACCCGAAGCGACCAATCGGATCGTTTATTTTCCTCGGCACCACAGGTGTGGGAAAAACCGAGCTGGCCAAAAGTCTGGCTGAGTTCCTGTTTGATGATGAAAACAACATGGTGCGTATCGATATGTCCGAATACCAGGAGCGTCATGCAGTCAGCAGGCTCATCGGGGCCCCTCCGGGATACATAGGTTATGATGAGGGAGGTCAGCTGACCGAAGCAGTGCGAAGAAAACCCTATTCGGTAATCTTGCTTGATGAAATCGAAAAAGCACATCCGGATGTGTTTAATATCCTGTTGCAGGTGCTTGATGATGGCAGGCTGACCGACAACAAAGGCCGTGTAGCCAACTTCAAAAATACTATTATCATCATGACCACCAACATCGGATCTTCCATGATACAGGATAATTTCGCCTTGTTGACAAAAGACAACAAGGATGAGGTCATGGAGCGGACAAAAGAACAGGTGTTCGACCTGTTGAAAAAATCCGTCCGTCCGGAATTCCTCAACCGGGTGGATGAAACGATTATGTTCCAACCCTTGTCCGAAGAAGATATCCGAAAGATCGTAGAAATACAATTCAGGATCATCCAGAAGCGGCTTGAGGAAAATAACATCAAACTGGAAGCCGATGAGAAAGTGCTCAATCACCTTGCAACAATCGGGTTCGATCCTCAGTACGGCGCCCGTCCGTTGAAAAGAGTGCTTCAGAAAAACATCCTGAACGAATTATCAAAAGAGATCCTCGAAGGGAAGATCAAATCAGATTCCGTTATCGGGCTTACATTAAATGATAAGAACGAAATTGAATTTATAAACCTGGATGAGGTAAAAATATAGAAGGACAAAGGAGCAGGGACGTGGTACCTTTTCCTTTGTCAGCCACCTGTTACAACTTAATTTACATGATTGGCGAAAAGTTTGCGATATTTTTCTTCAAACGGTTATTACGAATCAAAATATAATTTAATAGACAAACAGCATCTTCGGGTATTGTTTATTTCAGGCACATACTTTAGTTTTAGGGCCGGAAAAAACCTGAATGAGAAGTAATTATTCGGTAGATATTAAATCAATTTGTACTTTGCGGCATGAAATTAATTGAAGTAACAGACAAACAGACAGCCAGGGAATTTTTAATGCTCCCTGTGCGATTATATAAAGGTGTAAAAAACTGGATCCGACCACTGGACAACGATATTGAAGCGGTTTTTGACAAAGAAAAGAATAAGTCATTCAGAAACGGGGAATTGATCCGTTGGATCCTCAGGAACGATAAAAATGAGACAATAGGACGGGTAGCTGCTTTTGTCAACAAGAAAACCGTTCACAAAGACAATGATCAGCCAACAGGAGGCATGGGCTTTTTTGAATGTATTGAAGATAAGGAGGCAGCCTTTTTGTTGTTTGATGCCTGCCGTGACTGGCTGATGGAAAAAGGCATGGAAGCCATGGACGGTCCGATCAATTTTGGTGACCGCGATAAGTGGTGGGGATTGCTGGTGATCGGATATGACAAGGACCCCAACTACAACTGTAATTACAACTTTCCCTATTACCAGAAATTTTTCGAGGACTATGGTTTCGAGACCTATTTTGAACAGTTCACGTTTGCCCGGAAAACAGAAGAACCCCTCAATCCGAGGCTGCAGGAGAAAGCTGACAGGGTATTTAAAAATCCTGATTATTCTTTCCGTCATATGCGCCTGAAAGAAATTGATACCTACACAGAGTACTTCAAGGATATTTACAACAAGGCATGGGCGAGCCATAAAGGTGTGCCACAGTTAACGAGTGCACTGGCAAAACACCTGATGAAACAAATGAAACCAATCATCGATGAAAAGATTATGTGGTTTGGGTTTTACAAGGATGAGCCGGTTGCTTTTTTCATTATGCTTCCGGAAGTTAACCAGATTTTTAAGTATGTAGATGGTAAAATGGATCTCATCGGAAAGCTGAAATTTATGTATCACAAGTGGCGCAGGTCATGTAAAAAGATGTTTGGTATGGTATTCGGCATTGTTCCGGACCACCAGGGCAAAGGTCTTGAAGGTGCCATCGTCGAATCTGTGCGCCGGCTGGTACAAGGCGATTACAGGGTGTACGAAGACTTTGAAATGAACTGGATAGGTGATTTCAACCCAAAAATGATCCACCTGGTCGATCAGGTCGGTTCCCACAAATCAAAGATCCATAAGACATACCGTTATCTGTTTGATAGGAATAAACCTTTCAAAAGACATCCGATGATCAATTGATGATGTATTTTAATCGTTGATCAGATCCTGATCAGCACATTTTAACGTAACTACCCAGCCATTTAAGATCCTTTTTATGCTTTTCAAGCACTCTGGAGAGGTTTTCATCATCACAATGGCCGTCAACATCGATGTAGAAGAAATATTTGAAATTACGACCTTTTTTTGCCGGACGACTTTCCAGTTTTGTCATGTTAATGCCTTCGTTATAAAAATCCTGAAGAAGATTCATCAAACTTCCGGGTTTATCGGTAGTTTTTGCCAGAAGGCTGGTTTTATCGTCACTGCTTTTTTGATTCTTAATATTCTTGCCGATGATCAGGAACCGGGTAAAGTTATCGGATGAATCTTCAATATTATCAAAAAGGATGGGTAGACGATGTTGTTTAGCGGCGATATGCGGGCACATGGCAGCACT
>JBNKDZ010000646.1:0-12199 GCA_050288525.1 Cyclobacteriaceae bacterium | reverse complement strand
TTACGTTATTTTAATTTTCAGATATAAAGTTCGGGAAAAGCAGAAAAAATGCGTTATAGAATTCTTTTTTATAGTTACATCATTCACACATTCTCAAGCGTAATGCGCCGCTTGTTCTTAAGCTTTTTAAAGTGAGAGGGGGTTAGTCCTGTGATTTTCTTAAATTGATTTGATAAATGCGCCACACTGCTGTAGTGCAATTTAAAAGCTATTTCAGAAAGGTTTAATTCATCATAAACAATAAGTTCCTTTACTTTTTCAATTTTATGTGTAAGAAAAAACTTTTCTATGGTCATTCCTTTTACTTCTGAAAAAAGATTTGCCAGATACGTGTAGTCATGATTAAGTTTTTCACTCAGGTAGTCCGATAAATTCACCTTTAATTGTTCGTCTTTATAATGCACCAGGTCAATAATCACACCTTTTATTTTTTCAACCAGAATACTTTTTTTGTCATCCATCAATTGCAGTCCCGTTTTCCTCAACGCAACATCCAATTTCTTCAACTTATCCTCAGGTACCGTACCAATAATATTTGCTTCTCCGATTTTTACATCAACATAGGGAATGTCAAGTTTTTCCAACTCACTTTTCACCACCATCTGGCAACGAATGCAAACCATATTTTTGATGTATATTTTCAAGCTGTTTTTATTGTTATCCGACTATTAAAATAATGAATTTCAAAGTTACAGGAAATATGAAGAACAAATAACCTGTTTTTATTATCCAATTTAAAACAAATATTCTCCTTGTGTTGACTTTAATATAAAAAGATGTTCAGTATAAGAAATTGATCTTAGTACCAGTCCAGTCTACCTTAACTGGTTTATTGTTATTATCTACCATGTAACCTTTTTGCCCCCAAACTTTCAATTTTCCATTTATATTTACTTTAAGAACCAGGTTACTACCTATTTTAAATTTGTTGATACATAGAAAAATGTATACTCAGGCTGAATTCCCAGGCCTTCAATTCCCCAAAAATAATCCTGTAAATCTACAAATCCTTTTCAATCATGGTCCGGATTATGTATTTTTAGCACGCATTCTTCGTTTGAAGTTGTGATGAGAGGTTTTCTTTCAACAAATTTCATTTGAAGAGGTTCTTTTCACCCGGAACAATTTTATAAACTTCATGAGACACATAATCCCAATTTTGTTTGTATTGAGTACATTTTGTGTACAGGCGCAAACTGTTACTGTTAAATCCCCCAACAACAAGATCCTCGCAGGTCTGTACGACGGTTCCGGATCTTCCGGCAACTGGTTCCTGAAAGTTGATTATTCCGAAAACGGCGAAACCAATACGATCATCCCGGTGGTAAACCTCGGCCTCGCACGCAGCGATCAGGATTTTCACAAAGAACTTACGTTTGTTAAAGCCGGAAAACCGATATTAATCAACGAAAAATATACTACCCTTATTGGAAAAAGATCCGAATGCAGCAACACTGCTAATGAGGTTGTGGTAACGTTCGAGAATCCGGACAAGTCAAAGCTCAACCTGATCCTGAGGGCGTATAACGACGGACTGACCTTCAGGTACGAGTTCCCTGACAAGAAAGGCACATATAAAATATTGGATGAACATACCTCCTACCAGATCCCGGACAACACCACGAGATGGCTGGAAAAATGGAACCGGGCCAACGAAGGCTTTTACAATACCATGAATGACGGCAACACCCAACAGGACTGGTGCTACCCTGCCCTTTTCCATACTCCTGAAAAAAACTGCTGGTACCTGATCCATGAATCAGATGTGAACCGGCACTATTGCGGTACCAAACTCAGCAACCAGACTGAAAAGACCACCTACAAACTTACCCTTCCGGACAAGGAAGATGGCAACGGCATGGGAGAAGTTCAGCCCACGATCAACCTGCCCTGGAAATCTCCCTGGCGTGTTATCATTATCGGCAGCCTTTCCGATGTCGTGGAATCTACACTTACAGATGATGTTGCCACCCCATCTGTTATTCCAAATACCAGCTGGATCAAACCCGGCGTAGCTTCGTGGAACTATTGGTCAAATAACCACGGCACGAAAGATTATAAGATCGTATGCAAGTTTGCAGACCTTGCTGCTGCCATGGGCTGGCCCTATACCCTGCTCGACTGGGAATGGGATGCCATGGAAAACGGAGGCAACCTTGAAGATGCGGTGAAATACATCCATTCAATTGGCGTGAAACCCCTTATCTGGTATAATTCAGGAGGTGAGCACACAGGAGTCCCGGCAACGCCCCGTGACCGTATGCTTACACATGAAAACCGTGTTGAAGAATTTACCAAACTGAAAAAGCTGGGCATCGCCGGTGTAAAAGTTGACTTCTTCGAAAGCGAAAAGCAGGATATGATATCCTATTATCTGGACATCCTGGAAGATGCTGCCGATTTTGAAATGTTGGTGTACTTTCACGGATGTCTGGTGCCACGCGGATGGCAGAGGACCTATCCGAACCTGATGACCTATGAAGGTGTTCGTGGAGCGGAATGGTATAACAACGGTCCCGAACTGACTCCTATGGCCCCGGAACATAATACCACACTCCCCTTCACCCGTAATGTGATAGGTTCCATGGATTATACACCTGTAACATTCACAAACTCTCAATATCCGCACATCACATCCTTCGCACATGAACTGGCTCTCAGCGTAGTATTTGAGTCCGGAATACAACACATGGCAGACAGGCCTGAAGGCTACTACCAGTTGCCCGATGCCCCAAAAAGCTTTCTTAAAAAAGTACCAAGTACCTGGGATGACACCCGTTTGTTGGATGGTTATCCGGGAAAATACATTGTATTGGCCCGTAAAAAAGGCACATCGTGGTATATCGGAGGATTAAATTCGGGAGAACGTCTCGGATGGGGAGTTAATCACCGGGTTCATCATTTGAAATTTGATTTTCTACCCGAAGGCGTATCGTATAAACTCACCCTGATTACCGATGGGGAGTACGATACCAAATTCAATACAAAATATATGATCGTAGACAGATCCAGTGTAGTAGATGTAAAAATGTTACTCCGTGGCGGATTTGCTGCTTTATTGGAAATGAATAACTAAACCTGTTAAATAAATGAATATACACGTATCCAAAATCAGAAATCTATGTCTTGCTGCCCTACTGGTGCTATCCGCGCAGGTATGGGGACAGCAATATCCGTTTCAGGATCCGAATCTTAGCTCAGAAGAACGGGCTAAAGATTTAATATCCCGGCTGACTATCGAAGAAAAAGCCGCATTGATGTGCGATCAGTCGGATGCCATCCCGCGACTTGGTATAAAAAAATTCAACTGGTGGAGCGAAGCCTTGCACGGCCTTGCAAACAACAGTAATGTAACCGTCTTTCCCGAACCCGTGGGTATGGCCGCGTCTTTCGACCACGATCTCGTATATCAGATCTTTGATGCCACTTCGACTGAAACACGTGCCAAATACAACGAAGCCATACAAAACGGACAGGAAAACAAACGTTTCCTGAGTCTTTCTGTCTGGACCCCCAACGTCAATATCTTCAGAGATCCACGCTGGGGACGTGGACAGGAAACCTATGGTGAAGATCCTTTCCTGACTTCCCGTATGGGTGTTTCAGTAGTTAAAGGTCTTCAGGGACCGGAAGATGCCAAATACCGCAAACTTCTGGCCTGTGCCAAACACTATGCCGTACACTCAGGTCCTGAATGGAGCCGCCATTCCTTAAACCTCAACAACATCAGTCCACGGGAATTGCACGAAACATATCTCCCGGCATTCAAAGCTTTGGTACAGGAAGCAGACGTACGCCAGGTCATGTGTGCCTACCAACGTCTGGATGATGAACCCTGCTGCGGCAACACAAGGCTTTTACAACGTATTCTCAGAGATGAATGGGGCTTTAAGTACATCGTCGTTTCAGATTGTGGCGCTATATCAGATTTCTTTACCAGCCATAATGTATCCTCAGACACCGTACATGCTGCCTCAAAAGGTGTATTGGCGGGAACGGACATTGAATGTATCTGGGAAAATTATCCCTACAAAACACTTCCCGAAGCTGTAAAAAGAGACCTTATTAGAGAAGAAGACATTGACAGAAGCCTGTTGCGCGTGCTGATCGGCCGCTTTGACCTTGGTGAGATGGACGACGATACGATCGTTCCCTGGGCACAGATTTCTCCTTCCGTCATCAACAACGAAAAGCACAGACAGCTGGCGTATGAGATGGCACAGAAATCCATGACCCTGCTACAGAACAACAACAACATCCTGCCATTAAGCAAATCCATCAAAAAAGTTGCTGTTATAGGCCCCAATGCAGACAACGAACCAATGTTATGGGGGAACTACAATGGTGAACCGGTACGTACTATTACAATACTGGATGGTATAAAAACGAAAGTTTCAAAAAAGAAAATTGTATTCGACCAGGCATGTGACCTGGTAGAGGACAAAGTTACAGAAAGTTACTTTTCTAAAACCTCCTTCGAAGGCAAAACAGGGTTTAAAGCAACATACTGGAACACTCCCGACAGAAGCGGAGATATCATTGCAGTAACACAAATCGTCAACCCCCTGAAACTGACTACTGCCGGCCAGCATGAATTTGCATCAGGTGTCAAACTTGAAGGTTTCTCCGCTTTATATGAAACAGAATTCACCCCTTCCGTATCTGAAGATCTTGTGTTCAAATGCGGCGCTACAGGAAGTTTTGATCTGTTGGTAAATGGTGAATCCATTAAAAAGTATGAAAACTGGCGTACACTTCCATCCAGAATCCCGTTCAGTGTGGAGGCAGGTAAAAAATACAAAATTGAGATCCGGTATGCGCAGATGAACAACTGGCAGGCAAACCTCGAATTCAATTTCGGGAAAGAGCTGGATATTAACTATGACGGACTGATCCAAAAACTAAAAGGAACAGATGTTGTGATCTTTGTCGGAGGTCTGTCTACCTTGCTCGAAGGCGAAGAAATGCCGGTTTCATACCCTGGATTCAAAAATGGCGACCGCACCAACATTGATCTGCCCTCAGTTCAGCGGAACTGCCTGAAAGCACTAAAAGACGCTGGCAAAAAGGTGATTTTCGTGAATTGTTCCGGATCTGCGATTGCCTTAACCCCGGAAACTGAAAGCTGTGATGCGATCCTTCAGGCATGGTATGGGGGCGAATCCGGCGGACAAGCCGTTGCTGATGTACTCTTTGGTGATTACAACCCGTCAGGAAAACTTCCGGTGACCTTCTACAAAAACTCAGATCAATTGAATGATATTGAGGATTATTCGATGAAAGGCCGTACATATCGGTATATGGAAGATGCGTTGTTCCCATTTGGATATGGCCTGAGCTATACGTCTTTTGAAATTGGCAGTGCTAAACTTAGCAAAAACACCATCACCAAGGATGAATCCGTGCAGATCACCATACCGGTTAAAAACACGGGGAGTCATGAAGGCACTGAGATTGTACAGGTTTATGTGCGTAAAATAAATGATGTTGACGGCCCCTTGAAAACATTAAAAGGATACAAAAGAGTAAATGTAGCTTCCGGAAGCACTCAAAACGCTATTATCGACCTCCCCCCTTCATCATTCGAATTTTATAATTGGGATGAGGTAAAAATGGATGTAATGCCGGGAGAATATGAAATTCTTTACGGAAACTGTTCGGATAGTAAAGCATTAAAGACCGAAAAGATCCTAATAAAATAATTAAAAAATCTCATGGAAGATGACAGATGGTGCTTTGAGTCTGTATTGGGACAGGAGTTAAAATATTCAGAATACAAACTGAACAGTGATTTTGCCTCCGGAAACAATAGTCTATTCCTTGATTTTCTCAAACTTCATTTCGAAGAACACATTGTGGTCATAACACCCAACAATGATATTGATGAAATAGAAGTTGAGATATTTCTGAAGGACGAACAGACAACACCCCAGCTATCATCTTCCAATTTTTTTCCGGATGAATTTACTGGTAGTCGATTGGGATATACATGGCAGGGAATAAATACCAATGGCTATTCGGATGTCCTGATATTTGCATTTAACAACCTTATTCCTTCAATGCTTGTGTTATGTGAAGGAAGCTGTTTAAAGATACTGAAAGTTATATCACCATAAGCTTTCTTTCACAAACAGGTTTAAAACCAATCAGTCAACTGAAATAAACAACATTTTACCAATAAACAAAACACATCACCCAACCTTCAAAGGTTGGACAAATACGCATTCAGGCTTTCTATAGGTGACAATTCTAATCAAAAACTCCCACAATAAGCACTCGAAAGTAATATTTATATGAAAATCAGCATTTCCAATAAATTGTATTTTGACAAAAATAAATTTTGAGGTTTTACAAGAATAAACTTCCTTTACATAACCATTTGGACAACATAAACTTAGTATTGAAAATGAGAGAACGAACAATTGTGATATTGTTAACGGCATTTTTATTTGTGCCATTTACTATTTTCGGGCAAAATCCCATCATCCAAACCATATACACTGCCGATCCGGCACCAATGGTACATGAAGGAACAGTGTACCTCTATACCACCCATGATGAAGATAGTTCGACATGGTTTACGATGAATGAGTGGCGTACGTATTCGTCAAAAGATATGGTAAACTGGACAGATCATGGTTCTCCTTTATCACTTGAATCCTTTAGCTGGGCTGACAAAGACGCCTGGGCAGCGCAATGTATTTACCGGAAAGGAAAATATTACTTTTACATCTGCGCACACCATAAAACCCTTAACAGGATGGCCATCGGTGTGGCAGTATCTGATAGTCCGACAGGACCTTTCGTGCCTCCATATGATGAACCCCTCGTAGCAGCACATTGGGGAGATATCGATCCAACAGTATTTATCGATGATGACGAACAAGCGTACCTTTATTGGGGCAATCCGGATCTCTGGTATGTAAAGCTTAATGAAGATATGATTTCCTGGAACAAGGAAGAAGGTGTTGTTAAAGTTCCGCTCACGAAAGAAGGATTTCATGTTCGCTTTAAAGACACTGAAAAAAGGCCTTCAGCCTATGAAGAAGGCCCCTGGCTGTACAAGCGAAAGGATCTTTATTATCTGCTGTATCCTGCCGGCGGTGTACCCGAACATCTGGCATATTCAACAAGCCCTACAGCAACAGGTCCATGGACCTATCAGGATACCATCATGCATGTCATAAAAGAAGGCGGGGCGTTCACTAACCATCCGGGACTGATTGATTTCAAAGGAAATTCATATCTTTTCTACCACAACGGTGCACTTCCCGGAGGAGGAGGATTTACCCGTTCGGTGTGTATTGAACAGTTTGAATTCAACGACGATGGCACCATTCCTGTCATTACTCCGACAAAAGAAGGTGTTATTAAAAGTGTATCATACCTCAATCCGTATTCTCGTGTAGAAGCTGAAACCATTGCATGGGAAGAAGGAATCGAAACTACATCAGGCGAAGATGCTATCTACGTGACGGATATTGACGACAACGATTTCATAAAGATCCGTAGCATTGATTTCTCCAAAGGATCCAAAAAATTCGAAGCTTATGTCGCCTCTGCTGCTTCAGATGCATCCATTGAGATCCGGATAGATGATAAAAACGGCGATTTGATCGGTAATCTTGATATAAAAAGTACCGGAAATACTGAAAATTGGAAAATTCAGTCCTGTAAAACCAAAAATGTAAAGGGAATACACGATGTATACCTTATTTTTAAAGGAAATACAGAAAATTTTCTCGAATTTGACTGGTGGAAAATCGTCGCCAGGTAAATTTCTGATGGCTGTCAGATAATTAACACTAAAATATATTTATATGAAAAAGATATTCATAAGTTTATTCGCAATACTGATATCAACCGATTGCATACATGCGCAGATCCAAACAGGACAAAATGTAGCCGTAACAACTACCGAAAGCGGAAAAGTAAGAGGGTTAATACATAACGATATCTATGCGTATAAAGGCATCCCCTATGCCATGGCAAACAGGTTCGAAGCTCCTGAAAAGCCCGAACCATGGGAAGGTGTCCGTAGTTCTCTCACATGGGGGCCTGTTTCATACCTGGAAACCCCTACCACATACGTCGATGATGAGTCTGAATTCCTGTATGACCATAACTTTGGCTATGCCAGTGAAGACTGCCTAAGATTGAATATCTGGACTCCCGGAATAAAAGATGGGAAAAAGCGTCCGGTTATGTTCTGGATTCACGGTGGAGGATTTTCCGCAGGTTCATCCCAGGAGCTCCCCTCCTACGATGGCGAGAACCTTGCAAAAAAAGGCGATGTTGTAGTTGTATCCATAAACCACCGTTTGAATATCCTGGGATTCCTGGATCTCTCAGCATACGGTGAAAAATATAAATATTCAGCCAACGTGGGCATGCTTGATATCCGTTTTGCACTGGAATGGGTAAAAAATAATATTGAAGCTTTTGGAGGTGACCCCGGCAATGTCACCATCTTCGGTCAATCCGGAGGCGGCGGAAAGGTAAATACCATGATGGCTATGCCTTCAGCAAAAGGTCTTTTCCACAAAGCTATAAACCAGAGTGGCACCTATCAGACTGTATGGCCTGAAAAAGAGCAAACACGTGAGATAGCAGATATGGTATTGCAGATCCTAGATGTGCACCCGAAAAATGTAGACACGCTGCAACATATCCCCTATCAGGTCCTCGCTGATGCCGGTAAAAAAGCCATGGCCCGGTTAAATGCGAAGCAAAAAGCAAAAGGTAAAACCGGCCGCGGTTATGGATGGAGTCCCAGTCTGGATGGCGACCTGCTTCCTTACCAGGTCCTTTCCGAACAGGCGCTTGAACTGTCAAAAAATGTCCCATTAATGGCTGGAACAGTAAAAAATGAGTTCCTGGCCTCCAATTCTGCAAATTTATCCAATGCCACAAAAGACCAGGTGACGGAATACATCCGAAATCAATGGAAAGATCAAGCCGATGCATATATCGCAGCTGTAAAAAAGGCTTATCCCAACGATAAACGACCTTCCGACCTGATCGATATAGACGTATTTTTCCGTACCGGCACCATTTTACAGTGCAATAAAAAATCTCAGCTTGACGGTGGCGCTCTGGTATACATGTACCTGTTTGGATGGCAGTCACCTGTCATGGATGGCAAATACAAGGCAATGCACTGCATGGAACTCCCGTTTATGTTTGACAACATAGAAAAATGTCAGAACATGACCGGAGGAGGACCTGAAGCCCACAAATTGGCGGATATCATGAGCCAGTCATGGATCAACTTCGCAAAAACCGGTAATCCCAATCATAAAGGGCTACCTGCATGGGAACCCTATGATCGTAAAAAAGGAAACCTGATGTTTTTTGACAATACCTGTACCATATTAAATAATCACGATAAGCTTTTAATGGAAATGGTTAAATAATATCGGTTATACTGAAATAGATTTTATCACTAAATAAAATATATGATCTATACAATTAACCAACAAATTAAAACATAGAATCCAACATGAAAACTACATACAATGAAATGTAAAGCCACAATTATTTTTATCATTTTTTTAAGCATTATATTCCAGAATTGCAGCCGTACGACACGTATCGAGGAGTCATTCGATGATAGCTGGAAATTTCACCTTGGCAATATACAGGGTGCAGAAGAGTTTGCCTATAATGACCAGAAATGGCGGGATATAGACTTGCCTCATGACTGGTCTATCGAAAAGCTCCCAGGCCAAGAACCCGGAAAAGTGGTCGGCCCATTCAGTATTGATAGTCCAGGGAAGACCGCCACTGGCCATACTGTAGGAGGAACTGCATGGTATAGAAAGAAATTCACCCTGAGTCCTGACAAAACCTACAGCCGTACGATCATCAATTTTGACGGGGTGTACATGAACTGTGATGTCTGGGTGAACGGAAAACTTGTCGGTTCGCATCCTTACGGATATACCGCTTTCCATTATGACATCTCCGAATTTCTGAATCCCTCCGGAACGGAAAATGTTATAGCCGTAAAAGTAAAAAATGAAGGTAAAAACTCCAGATGGTACAGTGGGTCAGGCATTTACAGACATGTTACATTGATACAGAAACAAAACATCTCTGTTTCTCATAACGGAGTCTTTATTTCAACAGTAGTGGCCACGCCTGATGAGGCAACAATACAGATCGCCGCAACAGTCGATGCTGTCCTGGATGTCAGCCAGGAGGTGAAACTCGCGATAAGTATTGCAGGGCCTGGAGGTGAAGTGCTCTCTGAAACAGAAACGGAGGCTGAAATGCTTGCAACAGAATTAAAGATCATCAAAGACATTTCCATACCAAATCCTGAATTGTGGTCTATCGAAGAACCGAATCTCTACACCGCCAACATTAAAGTGATTGCCAACAATAAGGTAACAGATGAGGTATCTGCTACTTTCGGTATCCGCACCATACATTTTGATGCTCAGACTGGGTTTACGCTGAATGGCAAACCTGTACTTCTGAAAGGTGGATGCCTGCACCACGATAATGGTTTTCTTGGCGCTGCTGCCATCGACCGGGCAGAAGAACGGCGTGTCGAATTGATGAAAAATTACGGATTCAACGCTATACGATCAAGTCATAATCCTCCATCTGATGCATTTCTTGATGCTTGTGACCGGATAGGTGTTTTGGTTATCGATGAAGCTTTTGACCAATGGCAACGGCCAAAAAATCCCGAAGACTATCATCTCTATTTCGATGAATGGTGGGAAAAAGATCTGGAATCTATGATCAACCGGGATAAAAACCATCCCTCCGTTATATTCTGGAGCATCGGCAATGAGATCAATGAACGTGCTGACTCTGCAGGCTTTGTCATCCGGAAAAAATTGGTCAAAAAAGCAAAAGAACTGGATCCTACCCGGCCGGTAACGGAAGGCATTTGTGGGTTCTGGGATCATCCGGGACAGGAATGGTCTACCACCATCCCTGCTTTTGCCGACCTGGACATAAGTGGTTATAACTATCGAAGAGATCAATATGATGCAGATCATGCCAAATTCCCGAACAGAATAATCATGGCTACAGAGTCCTATCCCGGTGACAGTTATGAATACTGGCAATATGTAAAAAATCACCCGCATATCATCGGCGACTTTGTCTGGACGTCCATGGATTATCTTGGAGAAACAGGGATCGGACACACCCGGTATACAGACGACCCGGACAAAGGCCTTTTGAGGCAATGGCCATGGTTCAATGCCTATTGTGGAGACATTGACTTGTGCGGAAATAAAAAACCTCAATTGTTATACAGAGACGTGATCTGGGATAACAGCGAACTGGAAATAGCCGTTCACACACCGCTTCCGGAAGGAAAAACGGAATTTGTCAATTATTGGGGATGGCCAGATGAAGTACAAAGTTGGAACTGGGTAGGCCATGAAGGACAGGAGTTGGATGTGCGGGTCTTCTCTTCATACCCTGTCGTCAGACTTGAACTGAATGAAAAGGTAATTGCGGAAAAGAAGATCAGTGATAGTTCCAGATACATTGCAAACTTCAAAGTGCCTTATGAAAGAGGCGTGCTCAAAGCTATCGCTGTCGTCGATGGCGAAGAAGTTGCAACAAAAGAACTGCAGACAACAGGCATCCCGTCAAAAATCAATCTGGTGCCGGATAAATCAACGATAAAAGCCGACCGTAATGATCTGGCTTTTGTTAAAGTAGAGATAACTGACAGTCAGGGGAATATAGTACCAGATGCTGCTATTCCCATGACGTTTTCCATATCCGGATCGGGGGAAATTGCCGGATCCGGGAATTCCTGTCCGTATGATATGGAAAGCTTTAACAATCCTGTGTGTACATCCTACCGGGGAAAGGCACTCGTAATTATCAGGCCATTAATGAATAAGAGCACCGGCATGATTATTCTCAATGCCAAAGCAGAAGGATTGGAAACAGGAGAAATCTATATCAACGTACAATAGGATTCTCTTTATAATGTATTGAAAATGGTTAGAGTATTATTACAACTATGTTTAACTCTCCTGTTCTTCGGATGCAAAAATTCATCCATTCAGGAGAGTTCGTCACTTGTTTCTGAGAAATATATTGACGGCGCATTCGACGTGACAAATTGTTCAATCCTTTACGATGATGAAGATTTTACTGTGGTAAAACTGACTGCTGATTTACTGGCTGGTGATATTAAGCAGGTTACAGAAAAACT
>JBNKDZ010000645.1:0-4798 GCA_050288525.1 Cyclobacteriaceae bacterium | reverse complement strand
TTACCGGTTTGTCCGGTATGGTTTTCAATATCCAGTCAATCCCTTTTGTGCCTATATCGACATCACCGGCCAGTACTACAAGGTCGGCATGGTCGAATGAGAGGTCATAGGCACCAAACTCTCTGTGGATATCGCTTATAATTTGTATTTTCATTTTTTGATAAACATAAAAAACGTTTAAACCATTCCCTATGTTTTTGATTGCTATGTTCTTTTAATTGTTTTCTAATTGTACCCAGGATTGCAAATCCTTAGTTGCACCTTATAATCATAATGAGCACGCTTTTTGAAAAGCGCTCCAGCGAGAGAGAGCCAGTTTGGTGTTAATGTTTGTATATCAAATTTATTTCTGACAATTCTTTTCCGATCTGATGGATTCCGTATAGTATTTTCTCAGTTTGTTTTTCTGAAGGTTTTTTATGCCCTTGCACATATTGGGATAATAATGTCGGATTCATTCCGATTTTATCTGCAAGGAACTTTGAGTTTAATACTTTATAGTACTGAAAGAATTGTTTAAAATCTATTTCAAACTTTAAATTTTCATGACTTACTTCAGTGTTCTCTTCTTCAAAATACAGGTTTGCTGCTTCTAATGCGTTATCAATCAGTTCGGGAATGCTTCGGCCTGTAGTAAAAATCGGATAATCATTACTGAAGGCTGAAAATCCGGTGTCGGTTTTCTCAACTATAATAGAAATTTTTTTCTTCATCAATTTCATTTATATCCGTTTAAAATCAGTAACTATTTTATTCCGGCATCTTTTAGAATTTTTTTCTCAAGTCCTTTACCTACTTCCTGACTTCCATGGTTTGGGAAGATTATTATTCCTGATTTTATATCATGTTTCATTTTAACATGAGAGCCCTTCTGTGAAACAGGGTACCATCTTTTATCAGAAGTCTGTAAAGATCAGAACATTTCATTAAGTGTGGTCATTTAGCATATCCAAGGTAAATAAAAATTTACTTTTTTCAAATAGTTTCAAGTCTGTCTTTAAGTTAAAAACAGGATCTTTTAGCAGCTTCCCAGCCAATAATGGCTGTTTTCCTTGTATTTCCCCACATATAACCTCCGAATTCCCCCTTTGACCGGATCACTCTGTGGCAGGGGATGAGAAAGGCTACCGGGTTTTTGCCGATAGCGCTGCCGATGGCTCTTGAAGCATTGGGATTTTCAATTTCTCTGGCAATATTCCCATAGGTTGACAAACCTCCTACGGGTATTTTCAGAAGAGCTTCCCATACTTTCAGTTGAAAATCTGTTCCTTTAAGGTGTAATTTTATTTCTTCCAGTCTGTTCCAGTCCTGTTTGAAAATAGAAATTGCATTTTGTTGAATATTATCTGTGGTATGGGTGTATAGGGCTTTCGGGAATTTTTCTTTTAGTGTTTTAAAAGCATCATTGTCGTTTTCAAAAAAGGCCATATGACAAACACCTTTTGGCGTGGAGGCTACGATTACACGACCAAAAGGACTTTCATCAAAACTGTAGTTTATCGAAAGCTCTTTTCCTCCGTTTTTAAATTCTGCGGGAGTCATGCCTTCAATCCGGACAAACAAATCGTGTAAACGGCTCGTCCCCGACAATCCGGTCTGATGGGCTGTGTCTGATAGCGTTTTTTGTTCAGATAATATTCGCTTAGCATAGTTCAAACTCAGGTATTGCATAAACTTTTTAGGGCTTACCCCTGCCCAATCGGTAAAAAGTCGCTGGAAGTGGTACGGGCTGAGATGAACATTTTCGGCTATTTCATCTAAAGAAGGCTGTTCTTTAAGATGTGCTTTGATGAAGTCAATCGCTTTGGCAATGCGATTATAATTTATATGTTCCTGTTCAGTCATTTCCCGGAAGTATTTTGATGTAAAAATGCCAAACTTTTGAATTTTAAAAAACCCGATTCTTGCTAAGGTTTGGTTGTAGGGGAAGATTTGGAGTTACTCTTTGTACCCAGGATTGCAAATCCTTCAATGCTCATTTTTTTCACAGTAAACACGCTTTTTAAAGAGCGGGTTAGTAAAATTGGATATAGTCTTTTCCGAATTTGGTTGATTCAGATTGACATTCAAATAATAAAAATGTACCAATAATTAATAGTAATTTGGTTCACATTTGAGATTTTTAACTTTTCACCATTTTTTCCAATTCATAAACACTTCAAATGTATCAATACCTTCAGAAGCCTGGCACTCATCATAATATTTCTGCTCACCATTTTCAATATAGATAAACCGGATGAGTTGTTTCAATTTGTCATAGTTGTAGTCTATTCTCAGAGTATTGGTGAAATTTAGTTTCCCGTTTTCAGGTTTGGAAATCAACAACCTCATAAGTGAAGAGCCGGGAAACAATCTTTTAGAATAATCTGAATCACAAATATGCCTTACTATGTATTTGACAGGTTTCACATCCCAGCTTTCAAATTCTTCATAGCTTTTTAAACAATCGTTCCAATAATCATCAAGTCCGTTTTCTTTGAGAATTAAAATTTGTCCTTCTTTAAATTTATTCACATCCATCCAAAATTCTAATTGAAAAGTAAATTCTCCTAATGTATTTACAAGCTGCTGTATTTCGGCTTGATTTTTTATTTTCATTCCGTTAATAGTTGAATAATCGGTAAGAATAAATTCAGAATCATTATCTAAAGCTTTTAAAGACAGAAAGTGTTTTCCTGAATTATTATTTATCGATTCTATAAAAAATTGATGATCCATAGTATGATAAATATAGTATTTCGATCAAATAAAGGTAATAAAAATGTATTTGGAATGAATTTTAAATTGTTATTGAAATGAAAGTTATTTGTTTTCTATAGAATCATATGGAGAACTTATTATACCCAGGATTGCAAATCCTTCAATGCTCATTCTCTTCACACTAAGCACACTAACAAAAGAATTATTTGATCTTCTGCATAATCCCCATCGCCCGCTCCAGCTTCTCCTCCATTGGAGCATACCCGTCCAGCCAGTGTATCTTCGTGCCTTCGCGTTCCATCTTTCGGAACCAGGTCATCTGCCTTTTGGCAAACTGGTGGATGGCAACCTCCAGTCCGGATACCATCTCTTCGTAGGTGAGCTCGCCGGTGAGGTACCGGGTGATGAACTTGTATTCCAGTCCGTAAAAGATCAGATCTTCCTTGCTGACGGTTTTCAGCAGATTCTCAACCTCTTCCACCATACCGTTTTCCAATCGTTCCGTTAATCGTTGGGTTATGCGTTTCCGGCGGTTATTCCGGTCATATTTTATGCCGAAAATGATGGTGTTGATGGCGGGATAATCGAGGTCGATCTCCGGATTTTGTTCGTAGTGCAGGGCTATTTCTATGGCCCTGATGGTACGTTTCTTATGTTTGGTGTCGGTGGTGTTGTGGAGGTCGTTGTTTTTTGATTTCAGAATGCTGACCAGCTCATCCAGGGTCTTTTCGTCCAGTTCTTTTCGCAGTTCATCATTAACAGGCACATTGATCAGCTTATAGCCTTTTAGCACTGCTTCGATGTACATACCAGTTCCACCGGCAAGGACCGGCATTTTATTTCTGTTACGTATATTGTTGTATGCCTCCAGGAAATCTGCCTGGTATTCAAATACATTGTACTTGTATCCCGGTTCCCGGATATCGATCAGGTGGCAGGGGACCTGTTGGCCGTTGACCATATAGTCTTCATAATCTTTGCCTGTGCCGATATCCATATGCCGGTATACCTGCCTGGAGTCAGCGCTGATGATCTCTCCATCGATTAGGGATGCCAAATGAGCGGCAAAAGAGGTCTTCCCACCGGCAGTAGGGCCGGTGACCGTGATCAACTGTATGGATCCGGGGATTCTGTTTTCCATATTCAGACAGGCTGTTTATAACTTTTTATTTCGAAAAAGGCTTCAGGCAGATAGTCGATGATGTCGCCTGCCATTACGCATTCTTCTCCGAGCATTTCAGCTGCTATATCTCCGGACAGACCATGCAGATATACACCTAACAGGCATGCCTCTTCGGAAGAATATCCTTGCCCGAGTAACGCGGTGAGGATACCAGTGAGGACATCGCCGCTTCCTGCTGTGCCCATACCCGGGTTTCCGGTGGTGTTAAAGAAAACCTTTCCATCCGGTGTGGTAATGCAGGTGTGAGCACCTTTCAGGACGATGTAAATGCCATAATCCTGTGACAGGTTCGTTTGCATTTCAAGGCGTTCGAAGTCGTCATGCCAGAAGTCAACCAATCGTCTGAATTCTCCCGGGTGCGGGGTCAGGATGGAGCCTTTGGGTATTTCTTTCAGAAAGCTTTTCTCTCTTGATATGATATTGATGGCGTCAGCATCCAACACCACCGGTTTTGAAAACTTCCTGAATAACTGTGACAACACCTCATAGGTCTCCACATTGGTACCGATACCCGGGCCGATACCGATAACATCATAATTATCGGGTTTTGGTAAATCAATGATGATATGATTGTTCGGATCAACAGATACCATTGCTTCCGGCAGGGCTGACTGTACGATCTGGTAGCCACATTCGGGTATGTGAACGGTTACCAATCCGCCACCGGATTTCAGACAGGCATGGGCGGCCAGTATGGCGGCTCCCATTTTACCATAACTTCCTGCAACGATCAGCAACCTGCCAAAATCTGTTTTATGGGCAAACCGGTCTCTCTTTTTGATGATCCCGCTGACTTCGTTTTTATCCAAAAGATAATATGGAGTCTTTTCTTTGGAAATAAACGTTTTGGAAAGTCCTATATCCACAACGGACCAGTTTTTAACATATTCGCCGTTTTCAGGCATCATAAAGGCA
>JBNKDZ010000644.1:0-6111 GCA_050288525.1 Cyclobacteriaceae bacterium | reverse complement strand
TACTACTTCCGGGTGCATCGGACATGTATAAACTACTTCTGTTGAAGTCTCTTCTGATTCCGCTTTTTTCGAACTGCTGTTACATCCTGCAATCATAATCGCAGCAGTAAACAGTATTACAATAAAACTTTTAATTACATTCTTTTTCATAACGAATTAATTTGATTGTTAAACACTAAAATCTTTTATCTCGAATATTTACAACATCCGGGCAGCTTATCATAGACACTATCCGGAGCTTGCTCCACCTCCGTATCGTGCCCCACAGCAGCTATTGCCTTATGAATGTCTTTCAGACTCGTTTTATCATGGTTGTAGGACAAATGAACCATTTTTGTATCAACATCCCAATTGGCACTATTCACTCCCGGCACAGCCATAGCCGCTTTTTCAATCCGGGTCTTACACATACTGCAATTGCCACTCACCTTAAACTCCGCATGCTCCACATTGGATACATGTACCTGATGATCAGAAGTTCCCTGAGCCTGATCATGTAACTCCGGATTCATCATACTTGTTTTTCCTGCCAACTGTGCGGCAGCATCAATTTTAAATACCCCGTTAACGGCTATTTCTTCTCCTTCGGACAATCCTTCTTTTACGACATAAAAATCTCCTACTTCAGGTCCGGTGATGATTGATCTGTATCTAAATGTCGGCTTTTCCCGGCCCGGAACTTTAACATACACAACAGATCGTTTACCTGTCCACAAAACAGAGGTTTTCGGGATTAGAAGGTCCATTTCGTTCCCTGAAATACGTGCCTCGACAACACCATTAACAAACATTTCCGGCTTTAATGTCCGTTCCGGATTCGGCACTTCCACACGAACCCGTACCACCCGCTTGTCCGGGTCCACAAACGGATCAATGTAGGTGATCTTCCCGGCATATTCTTTTCCCGGTATTGATTGTGTGGTAAAACGTACCTCATCACCCGATTTCAACCAGGCGAGATCCCGTTCATACACATCAAACATCACCCAGATATTCCGCAGGTCGACAACCTGAAACAGGGCATTACCCTCTTTGACATAATCTCCTGTGGTGATATGCCGGTTTGTTACTGTTCCGGTAATCGGGGACAATACATCAAAATATTGTTTAGGCTCACCCCCGGTTTCTATGGCCAGGATCTGTTCATCTGAAAGGTCCCAGAGTTTTAATTTATTTTTCACGGCACTATAAAATGCCGGATTGGAAGTTTTATACACCATTGCTTCAAGCAGCTCCTTCTGAGCGGTAATGAGCTCCGGAGAATAGATGGTGACCAGCTTTTCTCCCTTTCGTACCTGCTGCCCGGTGAAATTCACATACATATTTTCAATGCGACCGGCATATCGTGCCGTCAATTCAACAAGTTTCCGCTCATCAGGCTTTACAGTACCCAACAGGAATATTTCCTTGTTGGAATAGTCTTTTCGGACTTTCATGGTCTGAATATCCGCCAGTTTCATGGCAGAAGCACTCATCCGGATCTCGTCCGGATCAACTCCTTCTTCCTGAACATTATCCTGCACAACAGGTACAAGGTCCATATTACAGATCGGACACAGTCCGGGTTTATTCTGCCGGATCTGAGGATGCATGGAGCAGGTCCATATTGTTTCATCCTCCTGATGATCGTGCATATCGTCGTGACTGACCCCGGAATCTGACGAATGAAAGAAGATCCACCCAAGCACCAGGCCTGTCAGTAGCACGATCACATAATTCCGTAGTTCTTTTTTATTTATTTTTAAGAATTTCATTTCCTGAATATTTTAATTCCCCATCAAATAGTTTAGATATGCCACAGCCGTGTTCTGGTCCGTAACAGCTTTTACCTGTTCCAGCGAATGTTTCAACACCTGTCTTTCCATTTCCAACAACTCATCCAGACCCCGTTTATCTGTGGCAAATTCCGTTTCCATGATATTCCGGGCTTTTAATGCTAAATCGAGCTGCCCGGAATGCAAGGCAGACCTTCGCTCAGCATCCAACAGATCCGTATATACGTTTTCATAGAGGGATTCGAGTTTATCCAGGGCACTTTCTTTGGTAAATGCTGTTGCTTCCGTCATGTAGCCGGCTTCTTTTTGCATTGCTTTATATTTTTTCCGGTATAAAGGAAGGCTGACACCGACCTTTGGCAACAAAACAGCGTCTTTTCCGGAATCGTTGTTCGATGCCATATCACCTGAGGGCTGACCGGTCACGATGTACTCAAATCCCACACTCAGAGACGGACTACCTGCTTTCCTTGCTGAAATAATTTTGCTGTTATAGGAAGCTTCCTGATATTCCAGGTTCCGGATATGATGATTCCGGACCCGGAGACTATCCCATAGCTGTTCTTTTGTCAGCTCCGGAAAAACAGCGTATACTGTGTCAGGGAGGTCAATAAGGATATCATCAGCATTTACTAACGTTCTGAATACTGTTTTTCGTGTCTCCAGATTATCCTTCAACAATTCCTGCTGATATTCCAGATCCTTCAGGTCCATTTCAATTTTTAATGCCTCCACCACCGACTGATTCCCTGTTTCGATCTTTGAAAGCACAATTTCACGCAATGTTTTTAAGAGTTCAATATTTTCTCCGGTAATTCGGATGGATTTATTTAAAAAACAGAGGGTATACCATTCCGATCGTATTTCATAAAACAGGTTTGACTTTGTCTCAAGAAAAAGCTCATAGGTTGCTTTGGCGTTTTCGGTATAAACATCCTTATGAGAATTTAATGTACCAAACCAGGGGAACATCTGCGTCAATCCTATTCGTGCTACCTGAGGACCATTTCGTGTTTCAACAGGTTGAATAAAATAACCAAAGGTAAGCTGAGGATCAGGAAGTGTTCCTGCCTGAGGGACTTTCTCCAGAGATGCCATATATGTACTGAACCCGGCTTTCAATGCATTATTATGCTCAGCTGCCAGAATAAGGTAATTTGCGGGTATGTCCTGCCCTGTTCCTACTTTTGAGATCAGGATTGACAGAACAAACAGTATATTTTTGATATATTTCATTTTCTTCAAATTAGATCTTTGCATTTCCCGACATATTTTTGTGCTTCCTCTCCTGCCACATACAATAGAGTACCGGCACTACAAACATGGTTATGATCTGAAATACCATACCTCCAAATGCCGGAATAGCCATCGGGATCATGATATCGGATCCTTTGCCTGTTGAAGTCAAAACAGGGATCAGGGCAATAATGGTCGTTGCCGTGGTCATCATTGCTGGACGTACACGCTGAACGCCTCCTTTTATCACAGCTTCTCGTATTTTCTGTATGGAAGAGGGCTTTTCATCTTCAAAAATCCGTTTGAGATAGGTTCCCATTATTACCCCGTCGTCCGTAGCCACGCCAAACAGCGCAATAAAACCTACCCATACCGCTACACTCAGGTTGATGGTCTGCATCTGAAAGAGGTCGCGCATATTTATTCCGGCAAAAGAAAAATTCATGAACCATTCCTGCCCATACAACCAGATCATGGTAAAACCGCCTGAAAAGGCTACCAATATACCCAGAAAAACCATCGATGCCGTTACGGATGACCTGAACTGGTAGTATAAGATCAGGAATATCACAACCAGAGATATGGGAACAATCAGCATAAGTCGCTTTGAGGCACGAAGCTGATTCTCATAATTGCCGGTAAACGTGTAATTTACGGCGTCCGGGATCTGCAGAACTCCTTCTTCAATTTTTTGATCGAGATATGCTTCGGCACTTTCTACGACCTCTACCTCTGCATAGCCGGCTTTCTTATCAAAAATCACATAACCTACCAGGAAGGTATCTTCGCTTTTGATTTGCTGAGGCCCCCGGGTGTAGGATATTTCGGCCATCTCACTTAAAGGGACCTGATCTCCTGAAGCGGTGGGTATCAATATCTTTCCAAGATCGTCGGGATTATCTCTGAACTCCCTGGCATACCTGGCGCGTACAGGATATCGTTCCCTTCCTTCTACCGTAGTGCTGAGTTTCATGCCTCCTACCACGCCGCTGATGTAGCTATTTACCTCCTTAACAGTAAGGCCATACCTGGCCAACACCCTCCGGTCAAGTTCGATTTCAAGATAGGGTTTCCCAACCATCCTGTCAGCAAATACCGATGGAGGATCGACGCCGGGGACCTGTTTCAGGTACTTTTCCAGCTCCAGCCCGGTCTTCTCTATGGTCTCCAGATCCGGTCCGTATACCTTTATGCCCATCGGGGCACGCATACCTGTTTGTAACATAATCAGCCGGGTCTGGATGGGTTGGAGCTTTGGTGCCGAAGTCAATCCCGGGATGGATGATTGCTGAACAATTTCATGCCATATGTCATCCGGAGATTTTATATGCTTACGCCATTGGCGGAAATAAGCGCCGTCAGGGTCAGGGATAAGCTGATCGGGACTTATTTCCCTGAGATCATCTTTTCCCGGATGAAAGGTCGACCCGTCCTTAAGTACAAAATTATCCTCTTTATCTGTTTTAAACCGCATCCTCCGACCGTCTTCATCAACGATATATTCGGATTTATAATTGATGACATTTTCAAACATCGAAATAGGTGCCGGATCAAGTGCCGAACTTACCCTACCCCATTTGCCAACCACACTTTTTACTTCCGGAACAGACCCCACTTTCAGATCCAGTTGACGGATCACCTCAATATTTTCTTCTACACCCGAATGAGGCATCGTGGTAGGCATAAGTAAAAACGAGCCTTCGTCCAATGCAGGCATAAACTCCCTTCCCGTTCCGGGGAAAAGTTCGGCCATGCTATGCCATAACCGGGTGGTTTTTAGGTTCTCCGGCATAAATCCGAATATTCTGTCTGCCCCCCGCCATGTTAATATCCCAAACAGGGTGATGGCTATCGGCATACCAAGAAAGGTCCATTTATTTTCGAGACACCAATGCAACACCGGTTTATAATAATGCACCATCAACATCAGGGCACCGAGAATCGCTGAGATCATGATAACAACAAAAATAAAATTCAGCATCAGGCTATTCCCTGCCCCCAAAGGCAACCATTCCCTGGTCAGAAAATATAACACCACTCCAAGAGTAAGAGCTATATTGATATATTTTGGATAATGCCTTTTTTCCGAAGGCCAAAATCCTGAAAAATAGTTATTCGCGGCCAGAATAAATAGCACCACAGGCAAAACGGAGGTATGCACAACAAAAGCTATGATACTGAATACAGCCAAAGCTATACTTGCTCCTTTTAATACGTTCTGTTTGTTCAACCTGATGGAAAATACCAGTTGTGCCAGCGATGGCAGAATGACCAGTCCCAATACCAGGGCTGATATCATGGCAAATGTTTTTGTGAAAGCCAACGGTCTGAATAATTTTCCTTCCGATGCTTCCATAAAAAACACAGGCAGAAAACTTATTACGGTTGTGGCAAGGGCGGTAACTACTGCAGACGACACCTCCGATACAGACGTATAAATAACCCGAATCAGTTTATCTCTTCCACGGTTTTCTTTCATTTCCAGATGCCGAATGATATTTTCGGTAAAAACCACCCCCACATCGACCATTACCCCTATAGCAATAGCAATCCCCGACAGCGCCACAATATTTGCATCCACTCCGGCATGTTTCATGATGATAAACGTCATCAAAACACCAATGGGCAACAATCCGGATATTAAAACGGAAGCCCGAAGATTCATGACCAGGATGATCACCACAATTATGCTGATCAGTATTTCCAGCGTCAGTGCTTCTTCGAGGGTGCCGATGGTCTCATGTATAAGGTCTGTACGGTCGTAGAAAGGTACAATGGTAACTTTGGAAACAGTGCCATCATCCAGGATTCTGGAAGGAAGTCCGGATTGTATTTCCTCAATTTTTGCCTTTACATTTTCAATAACCTGCAGCGGATTGGAACCATACCTTGCCACAACGACACCTCCAACGGCTTCTGTTCCCCCTTTATCAAGCCCCCCTCTGCGTATTGCCGGACCGAAATTCACTTTTGCCACGTCCTTGATCCTGACAGGCACATTATCATGTATCGCAACAACACTTTCCTCCAGGTCCTGTATATTTTTAATATATCCCAGGGCACGCACAAAATATTCTGTACGGTTAAATTCTATTGTTCG
>JBNKDZ010000643.1:0-7373 GCA_050288525.1 Cyclobacteriaceae bacterium | reverse complement strand
TTATTTTGCCTTTCGTTTCCATAATTTTATATGTTATCTACAAGCGAGTGTATTTCATCCAGTTCATCCAATGTGAGATCATCATCAGACAGATCACTCGGTGTAAGAATTTTTTCATTTACCTGTTTACAATGGTTTATTATTGTGTTGAGACTTTCTTTATACCGTTCAAGCAAATTGTGTATTGTACTTTCAGAAAAACGTGTTCGGTTATACTCAATCGAGATGGTGAGCGTATCATCCGGTACTATAGCTGTAATAATGAGGTCTTTATCAAATTCGGTTTGATCACTGATCAGCTTTCCCGGTTGTTCGGTAATATTTTGGATATAGTCCCCTTGTATGTCGGTATTAAATTGTCCCAGATAATTAAATTCAACTACCGGAGAAGAGTCAAATTTTAATTTTACGGATTCTTTCGGCGATAGATATTTGAGGATTGAATAACCGATGCCATTCATCGGGATACGGTGTATGGATTCTTTGACATTTCGTATGGTGTACGAAAGATCGTCGGGTTCTGAAAGTTCAATCACTACAGGAAACTGGGAAGTGAACCAGCCAATTGTGCGGCTTAGGTCCAGATCGCCTGTGATCTGTTCACGGCCATGCCCTTCCATGGAGAGTAACAGTGTTTTTATTCCAAAAGTCTTGTGAAATGCCAGTCCCAGAGCACATAACAGGATGTCTTTTACATGTGTGCTATACACGTTATTGATCGTTCCTGTTAACAAGGAGGTCTGATCGGCAGAGCAGGTTATTGAAGCATGATCAAGATATTCTGCTATGCAGGAAGTCCCTTCATGATCATACGGTATGTTGTCAGGGGTTTTGTTTGCTGTTTTTTCCCAGTAAGGGATTTCTCTTAATACTTTTTTTGAAGTAGAATAGGAGATAAGGCTTTCTGCCCACAATTTGTATGAATCGGTTTTTGCAGGGAGATCTAATTCTTTTTTATGAACATATTGATGATACAAATTCTCAAAATCTTCCAGAAGGATTCTCCAGGAAACGCCGTCCATGATCAGATGGTGAACGGTAATAAATAGCCGGTCGCCGTCAGGTAGATGGAATAAGGCAACTTTTATTAGTGGACCTGTCTCCAGGTTAAAGCTTGTATGGAGGGTATCCATTTCATTCTGAAGAGCCGTTTTGGCATCCGGATCAGCGGAGAGATCGTATTCATGGATTTCAGGAAGCAATTCGGGCCCACAGTTTTTCTGGACGATCTTTCCGTTTTGTTCTGAAAAAACAATACGCAGAGCATCATGGTGCATGCCGAGTTTTTGAAAAACGACCTTTATGCCCTGAAGATCAAAACCCTGTTCAAGCGTGATCAGTATTGCATGATTGTAATGATGCCTGGCTGTTTTTTGCAATTCAAAGAAACTCCTTTGAATAGGGGTCAATGGTATATTTCCTTTGATGGTTGTTTGAACCGGTATTCTGTTCAATTTGGAGACTTTTCCTGCGAGCCCGGAGATTGTCGGATAACGAAACAGATCGCGTAATTCAAACTTATATCCTTTCTTCTTTAATTTTGCCTGGATCTGTATGGATTTGATGGAGTCGCCTCCGATGCTGAAAAAATTGTCATGGGTTCCTACTTTTTCGCATCCTAATACTTCAGCCCAAATCTCTTCCAGATATGCTTCCAGAACATTTTGAGGATCATTATTCTCCTCCTGATCAGCAGTTTCTTCAGGGGCAGGCAACGCTTTCAGATCTATTTTTCCATTTGACAGCAACGGGAGCTCTTCCAGTTGAATAAATTCTGCGGGCATCATATAACAGGGCAGTTGATCGGATAAATGATCTCTGAGTTCTGAAAGAGAAATCGTGCTGATTGCGGTAAAATATGCACACAGATATTGAATGTTATTTTTGTCGCGCGGAAGGACATGAACATTTTTTATGCCATCAAATGATTCAATACATGCTTCAATCTCCTGTAATTCAATGCGGTACCCCCGTATTTTAACCTGATTGTCCGTCCGGTCAATAAATTCGATGGATCCGTCTTCTCTCCAGCGTGCCCTGTCACCTGTACGGTATACTGTTTTGTCTGGGTAAAAAGGATCAGGGATAAAAGCCCCAATATCCTGCTTTTTCTCCAGATAACCCCTGGCTACACCCGTACCACCGATAAATATTTCTCCTTCTATACCGACGGGCACCATATGCCTGTTGTGGTCCAGTATGTAAACCTGACGGTTTTCTATTGGCTTACCGATAATATGTGCATTCTCCAGAGATGTTACAGGATGGTATGTTGCACAAACCGTTGTCTCAGTGGGCCCATAGGTATTATAGATAGTTGTTTTGCCGATCAGGTCGGAAATATAAGAGGGTTTCAGTTTGTCGCCTCCGCTAATCAGGATGCGCAGTTTTTTCAGGGTTTCCGGGTATTTATTCAACTCGGCAATCACCAGGGGTGTAGTGCTTAGTATGGTTATATGGTCATTTTCAATCAGGTTCAGAATGGTTTGGATATCCTTTCCTCCTTCCGGAACTATGATAACACAAGCTCCTGCCAGCAACGCTGGAAACAGCTCTTCAATCAACGTATCAAAGGCTATTGACGATTGGGAGATCACCCGGTCCTCATGGGTGATGGAAAAATATTTTTTACAGGCCAGCGCGTAATCGGTCAGGGAATGATGCTCTACCATTACTCCTTTGGGCTCCCCGGTTGATCCGGAAGTAAACAGAATATATGCCAGATCGTCTGGAAGGGGAGATAAAGGGTATTCCGAATAGGTTTGAGACTTTTTTAGGAGCTCATCGGTTTCCAGAAGCATGATTTCCGGGATTTGCAGAAGATTTTCCGGAAAATCCGAGATAACGATGCTGACCCCGGAAGCTTCGATCATCTTAGCTATTCTGCCGGGGGGTAGGTCTGGTTCTATGGGTACATAGGCAGCACCTGATTTTAATACCGCCAGCAACAGGATTATCAGATTTTCAGATCTTGAAACATGAATCCCTATCCTGTGGCCTTTTTCCGTTTTATGGTCATGGATCAGACATGCTGCAACCCGATCGGACATACGGTCCAACTCACCGTAGGTGACAGAATCAGCATTGCATTTGACCGCCGGACGGTTTTCAAATAACGTTATGTTGTCTTTAAAAAGCCCAATAATGTTGCTGGCAGCTGAATTTTGAAGAGGAGGATTGAAACCAAGTATTTTTGATTGCTCCTCTTCATTGATCAGATGTATGTCTTTAAGCCGTATATCGTTATTTGTTACAACCTGGTTAAGGAGGTGTATGAAATGTTTGGCAATATTTTTTACGTAAGAGCCTTTATAAACATTCGAATTATAGGATAACTGAAAGAGGAACTCCGGCCCGGGAATGAATGAAATATCAAGATCGAAATTTGTTTGTCCTTCAGCCCCTCCGAGATAAAACTCGATATGAAATCCATCCTCTTTTAGGTCGGATATGGTGTCTCCGGAGACAGTCGGAAGATTTTCAAAAGCGATAATATGGTCAAACAGATTGCCGCCCAGCATACTCTGCTTCTGGATGTCCGCCAATCCGGCGTAATGATGTTCCTGACTCCGGAAAGATGAAGATTGGGAAAGTTTTAACAATTCGCTGAAGGATTGTTCTTCTTCAAAGGTAATTCTGACCGGCATGGTATTGATGAACATACCGAGGATCTTATCGACACCTTCAACCTGACTGGGTCTTCCCGAAACAACCGTGCCAAATACTACATCCTGTGTATCATTATATCGTGCAAGAAGTAATCCCCAGACAGTTTGAAATACAGTATATAGCGTCACCTGATTTTTAATCGCTAAAATCTGCAATCGTTCCAGAAGACTTTTTTGAATGATCTCAAGATGGTCCTCTTTCGTATACCCGGTATTGTTGGCAGATCTGTCTGATCTGAAAGAAGTAAATTGTTCGAAGCCATTGAAATAATCTTTCCAGTATTTCAGGCTGTTATCAATATTTTGTTTGCCCAGCCAGGCAATGTAATTCTTAAATTGTACTGGTTTGGGCAAGTTGAGCGGTTTATGTTTGATCAGCGAACGATATATCTCAAAGAATTCATTAATAGCGATGGCTGCACACCACCCGTCAAGGATGATATGATGAAAACTCCAGATAAGCTCAAACGATTTTTCTGCTATTTTAACGATGCTTAGTCTTAATAAGACATCTCTGTTGAGATTGAAAGGCACATCTCGTATTTCCCTGCGGAATTTCACAAGCTGTTCATCAATATTTTCGGTGCCGGAGAAGTCTTTGAATTCAAAATCGATCCCTCTTTTCTTCAATACAACCTGCAAAAGCCTGTCAGCAAGATTTTCGACAAATACCGTTCGTAGTATATCATGCCTTTCGACTAAAATATTCAGGCTTTCCTGAACAGTAGTGAGATTTAATTCTCCTTTAAAACGGATTGAACTTTGCTGGAAGTAGGCTTTTGATTCACTGTCGAGTTTATAAAAATAATACATACCCTCCTGCATGGGAGTAAGTGTGTATATGTCTGAAATATTTTCTTTCGTAAATACCATAGAGTCTTATTTTTTTGAAAACACATCTTCCAGGTCTTCATTTGAGAACTGGTTAACGGAGTATTCAGAAATTTCTTGGTTTTTGTCGTCGTCTGATACCTGTTCACTGCTTTCCGGATAGCTTCGTATAAATTCCGCCATTTCTTTTATGGTTTTCTTTTCAAAGAGCATGGAAGGAGGGCAGTTAAATTTGTGTTCCTGAAGCTTTGTGCCGATGCGGATTGCTTTTATTGAATCGCCTCCCAATTCAAAGAAATTATCGTGTACATCAATGGGGCTGATTTCAAGCACTTCTTCCCAGATGGAAGTCAATTGTGCTTCCAGAAGGTCATCACAGGATATTGCCTGCTCTAGATGGCCCATAGAATGGAGGGCATCCATTTGTTCTGTCACGTCGTTGTAATCGCCGTTCTGATATCCCGAAACCAACAGATATCGTTGAATCTTTCCACTGGTGGTTTTGGGAATTTTCCGTACTGGTATAACATATTTGATCTGTATACCGGTTTTTTCCGAGATCTGCTTCCGGATCTCTTTGACAATGGGCATGAAGGATTGAATATTGCCTCTGTATTGAAGAAAAGCCAGTACTTCTTCAAGGCCTGAATCATGTCGGTGATTTCCTCCGAAAACAATTTTTCCGGCACCAACGATTTCGAGTTGTTCAGCTATACGTTCCAGATCATGAGGATATACATTCTGACCATTCCAGAATATAATGTCTTTTAGGCGGCCGGTTATAACCAGCTTTCCATCAACAATAAACCCGAGATCCCCTGTATTAAACCATCCTTCCTTATCCGTTGCGCGTTCAGATTTTCCGTAATAGTGCCGAATGACATTATCTCCTTTTATCAGGATCTCACCAATGATCCTGTCTCCCTCAAGCGTCTTGTCTTTGTGGGATATTTTTATTGAGCACCCATTCACAGCCTTTCCGACACTGACAAAACAAGCATCGTTTTTATTTTTTGTGAATTCTGCTTTTTGCCCTTTCGTTAACGAATTTCGGTTGATGAACCAGGATTCAATCGGCGTATTTAGCTCTGGAAAGGCAACCGCCAGACACGCTTCGGCCATACCATATACCGGAAGGATAGCATTTTTCTTTAACCCGTATTTTTGAAATTTTTCATTAAAGGTGTCACACACTTTATATGATACAGGCTCAGCGCCATTCAGGATATGTCGCACCAAAGAAAGATCAATCTGGTCTAATGTGCTATGACGCGCATATTTGGTGGTATAGTAAAATCCGAAATTGGGAGCGGAGCTGATCGTGATTTTATACTGCGACATTTTTTGCAGCCATACAGAAGGATTTTTCAAAAAGCAATTAGTAGAAATGATATTCTGATTGTTGTAGGAATAAATGGATAATAAATGTCCGCCTACAATACCCATATCATGTGTTAACGGAGTCCAGCAACATGTGGGGTCTGTGTTTTCACGCATTTTTAAAGCCTGGGTGATGGCGTTGAGATTCGTCAACAGGTTTCTATGAGTCAAAACCGCCCCTTTAGGCAATCCGGTTGAACCGGAAGAGAACTGTATAAAAGCAATATCCTCTGCATCAACAGATTCAATTTCTGCCAGATTACCCGGATCACAGGAAACCTCTTGAAAGAAAATATGGTTAGAACCGATTTCGGAAATACTTATGACAGGTACGTTTTTACTTCCCTGTATTTCGGTTGAATTTTCGTCCGTGATAATCCAGGGATCCCGGAGTTCTTTCAGTATCCTGATAAGTTTATTTCTGCCCTCACTGGAGGAGGATACTGAGACAGGCACCGGCACAATGCCACCAAACAGACAGGACCAGAAAGTTACGATGAAGTTTATGGGGTTATTAAACTGAAAAACCAGTTCATCCCCTTTTTTTAATCCTTTATCATGTAAATGAACTAATACACTTCGGGCAGAATTAATTAAATCCTTGTAACTAAGAAAATCATCCGGACCGGAATTCAATGTGAAATAGACGCCATGATGGCTGCTTTGCAGGGATAAAAGACAGTCGATCAGATTTCTATTGTTGGGCATAGTGTATTTCAGTTCTGTATTCGTACAAAAGTCAAAACTAATTACCATTCATAGAAGGAAGGGAAAACCGGCTACGTTAACTATACTTTAGCATTACGATTTTAATACGGTTGATATGATTTGTTACTAATTAAATTCCCTTTGACATTCTTTTGAGCCGTAATGAAACAGTAACATAAAAGTGGGATTAAAGTAGTGCATTAATAGCCGGTTATTTCCTTTACAATTACTTTTACTTCTGAATAGGCAAAGGACACAAACAAATAATTCTTATGTTAAAAAAAGATCGTCTGTATTCAATCTTTCTTAAGAATTTATATCGGAATCCTGATAAGATTTATTTCCACAGTACGTATGGAAAGCTATCTTATAAGCAATCAGGCTCAATTATAAATTCTGTTGCCGGATTGTTGGAAGATCTTGTAAAGGATCAAAAAGACAGAATTATCAGTATTTCGTATAAGAATACTGAAACCTTGTTTTTTATCATTTGGGCTTGTATAAAAACGGAAATATCACTGGTACTGTTACCACAACTTAAAGATAAAGCATATGTAATGGATACCATGAGAGATGCTGGGGCCTCAATTTTACTTTCAGACGTCGCCGAATTGGATGAGATCTCAAAAAAAATCAATATTGGTGCAATAGCCGGCAACATAACAGATGATGATAATGGCTCCGGTGAACAGCCGGAAATAATTTCCACGCATGACGCATCCTTTATTTTCCATACAAGTGGAACCACTGGTGCCCCGAAACTCGTAAAAGTAGAATTCTTTAAAT
>JBNKDZ010000642.1:0-7043 GCA_050288525.1 Cyclobacteriaceae bacterium | reverse complement strand
GGCATTTACCGAAGAAAAACATACCGAAACAGCCACTGTAATAGCAAACTGTTGATAAAGTCGCCCGGTAATTCCGCCCATTGCCGCAACAGGAATAAATACTGCTACCAACACCAAAGTTGTTGCAATGACAGGGGCTGTAACTTCCTTCATTGCTTTAATAGTGGCCTCTTTTGATGACATGCCACTCTCAATATTCACCTGAACCGCTTCAACCACCACGATAGCATCATCCACCACAATACCGATAGCCAGTACAAGTCCTAAAAGAGATAACACATTTATTGAAAATCCCAGCAGAGGGAAAAGCATAAAAGCACCTATCAACGATACGGGGATAGCAATGGTAGGAATTAATGTTGCCCGCCAGTCCTGGATGAACAAAAATACAACCAGTATTACTAGAAATAATGCGACAAACAACGTTACAACAATTTCTTTCAGACCGGCGGTAATCGGTTTTGTCTGATCAAGACCCACTTCATAGAAAACACCTTCAGGAAAGGATTGCGACAACTCATCCATTGTAACTTTTAACTGATCTGCCAGATCTACAGCATTTGTTCCCGGGGACTGGTATATGGTGATCAGCGCACAATCCTGTCCCTGGAAGCGGGCGAAGACATTGTAGCTTTCAGTACCCAGTTCGACACGTGCTACATCTTTTATTTTTACCTGTGATCCCTCTTTTGTTGTTCGTATTACAATTTCTCCGAATTCTTCTTCGGATTGAAGCCTTTCCGGCATCCGGACAGTATAGGTAAACTCGGTGCCCTGAGGAGCAGGTTCAGCGCCAAATTTACCGCCTGCCACAATAACGTTCTGTTGACGTACAGCATTCATTATTTCCGGAATGGTTATTCCCAGCGTGGCAAGCCTGTCAGGTTTTACCCAGATCCGCATAGAATAATCACTGGATCCTAAAACATTCACCCGCCCGACACCTTTAATCCGGGCAAGAATATCTTTTATGTTTATTAGCGAATAATTGCTCAGGAACTCCTGATTATACCTTCCATCCGAAAATACAGCAAAGGCCAGCATGAAACTACCCATTGTCTTATCGGTATTGACACCTAGGCGTTTTACCTCTTCAGGAAGTTTGGGTGTGGCAGAAGATACCCTGTTTTGTACAAATACAGTATTCATATCCGGTTCGGTGCCAATGTCAAATGTTACCTGTATGAGCGATGATCCGTCATTGGCATTTACCGATTTCATGTAAAGCATGTTTTCAACTCCGTTGATCTGTTGTTCAAGCGGGGTAGTAACAGATTGTTCAACTGCTACTGCATTTGCACCTACATAATTCGACCGGACCTCAACCATTGGGGGTGTAATATCCGGGTATTGTTCCATCGGAAGGTTAAGGATGGATAGTGATCCTACAATAACTGTAATGATGGAAATGACCATGGCCACAATAGGCCTTCTTACAAAAAAGTTACCCATACCTTATTTTGTTTTATCAATTACTGAGACAAACGGCCTTTCCTCCGGATTAACAACGACACCGTCACGAATCTTCATCAATCCTTCGTAGATCACTTTATCGCTCTTTTGCAATCCTTTTTTAACCAGCCACATGTCATCCACAGCCCTGCCGATCTCAATGGACCGATAAACAGCCTTACTCGAATCGTTTACCAGATACACGTTATAATTGCCCTGAACTTCGACAACACTTTTCTGAGGAACGAGAAGCGCTCCGGGGACATTCTCCACCGCTCCACGAACTTTGGCAAACTGACCGGGTCGAAGGACCTTTCGGGGATTAAAGAAAGATGCCTGAATCAATATGGTACCAGTCGTTGGGTCTACCTGCCGGTTTATGAAATTTATTCTGCCTGCTTCGCTATGGATACTGCCATCCGAAAGTATTAACTCCAGCTTTTGCTGTTTGTCTTTTGGGCGACGTTGTGAATCATTTTTTATAAAATCATAATTCATCAATTCCAGATATTTGCTTTCCGGAATAGAGAATTCTACCAACACCGTGTCAATTCTGGATACTTCATTTAATACCACAGGATTAGGAGCGACACCTACATAGTCACCTGTCTTGGCCATCGATTTACCGATAATGCCACTAATCGGAGCTTTGATCCTGGTGTATCCCAGCTGGATGTTTGCTGAACTCAGGGAGGCTTCTGCTGCTTCAACTGCTGCTTTGGCTGCTCCAAAATTCGCTTCTGCAGCATCAAAGTCTTTTTTACTTACTGCATTTATTTCGGCTAACGGCCTATACCTTTCCAGATCATTTTTTGCCTGTGTCATCCGTGTTTTCGCTTCTGCCACTCTCCCCATTGCCTCTGCGACCTTTGCCTGAAAGGGTTGCGGATCAATCGTATAAAGCAACTGACCTTCCTTTACCGGAAAGCCTTCTTCAAAATGTATACCTGTAAGATACCCATCAACTCGTGCTCTGATCGCTATATCCTTGTATCCGTTTATCTGTCCTACAAATTCGTCCTTCAGGACCACATCCTTTTGTATGACATCGGTAACGATGACTTTTGGTGGAGGAATCTGGTTTTGACTGTTTTTATTGCAGGAAGCCAGAATAAATACAGATAAAATAATTATTAGCCGTTTTTTATTGGTTAAAAACGACCTGAAGTGTAGTTGGTGCGCCATCTGATACAGAAATTAAGTACGATTTCAACAGAAATCTACAATAAAATGAGTTTTATTATACTCAAATATATCAGATTTTGAATAATACCCAACCTTTATTTGAGCGAAATATCTGTGTTAATTAAATGTTAACAATGGATATATGTTATCAATATTTACTTAATTGCAACGAATATTTTAGCATTCACATTGATTTATAAATAAAAAAAGCCCGATAATTAACCGGGCTTAACAATAGTATTCGTCGTTGGTTTTAATTAAATGCGATAATCATTTGCCTTAATTCGTTTACTTTTTCAGAAATACCATCGATCATATCTTCGCTGACGATCATATTTCCGGGATTGTTGGCTATTTTCTCTTCAATCTGCAGTTCATCAAAAGCAGCATCCAGTTCATTTAGTTTTTGCAAAAATGGTCCCGGACCGCCATCTCCTACAAGATCATTCATGTATTCGATAAGCTTTTCAAGAGATTGTTTTTCAGTTACAATTCCTTTTAAAAGTGGGGCAATAACCGTAAGACGCTGATCGTCCGGAAGGATATCCTTCGGGTAATTTTCCACCATGTTTGTGCGGATGTATAAACTTTCCACATATGAACCTGCTGTTACGGAAGCTGTAAGGAGAGCCTCATCTCCCTGAATAACCTCGTTGGAAGCATTTGCAACAAGCGAATCAAGAAGCTGTTTAACTGAATCATTTTGTATATAATCACCATATTTCTCATTCATAAGATCAGCAAGGCTTTTTACAAGGCCTACATCATTGGCAAGTTCTAAAGCCGCGGTAAATGTTCTAAGGGCCTCATCTCTTTTTTCATAGGAGGTCAAATAATAAATGTCCAATACATATACCCCGAGATTTGCAGCCTTTAATGTCATCGGGTCATTAAAATAGTTTGCTAAACTATCAGACGAATTGACAATATCAGGCAAAAAATCAGCTCCTGTAGCCTGTAATCTGGCAGCAATTTCTGCAGCTGAAGCAGTGGTCGGAGCAATAACCTCTTTATACAGACCTACAGAATCTGTTGCAGTGGAGTCATTTGTATCTTCACCTTTCTTTTTTGAATCATTACAGGCGGAAAAGAATAAAGCCGCAACAATCAAAAGTGTGCCGATATATCGGGTTTTTAAGTAGTAAAATTGTGCTTTCATTTTATTGTAAATTTTTAGTAATGTTCGCTGGAATTTAACAAATATAAAAATCTGCTCTTAAAAGTTACAAAAAGATTTTAAACATTATTTGAAGAAATTAACATTGAAGCATGAATATGCGGATAGCATCTGTCTGACAGGTTGTTCAATTTATTTAAATACTGTATTTTGCATGTATTAACAGACATTATACAATGAATTTAACAAATATTGACCCGGCACTGATCTTTTTATTACGGTTCATATATACCATGCTGGTGATTTTTATTCTGAGCAGATTTATATATCTGTATAAAGATCGGGGCAAACGTGAATTCCTGATTTCGTTTATACTTATTTCAGCCATTGTATTTCAGGTGTGTATATTGCTATACAGAATCCCGGTAGAACTTGGATTTGCCCTGGGTATTTTCGCTATATTTAGTGTTATCCGATACCGCTCCATCCCTGTTAATCCCAGGGAAATCACCTATCTGTTCCTCAGCATCGGTATCAGTACAAAAAATTCAATTGCAAACCTGGATATAATGTATGACCGGATTGTTATTGCTGATATTCTATTATTGCTTTTGGCTTTCTCTGCTGAATATTTCCTGTCCAAATCTGCTAAAAAGAGTAAAGTAATAAGCTATGACAATCTCGAATTACTGGCAGAAGGTCGTGAGTCAGATCTGGAAAAAGATCTGACAAGCCGTTTTAATCTTCATAGGATCAGGAATATACAAATAGGGAAAATTGATACTATCAAAGGAAGAGTTGACTTGTGTGTCACCTTCTATGATCCTGAAAATAAACATCAAACAGAGATCTGATCTGTTGCCGGATCCGGTTTTATAAAATATTCAAAATCTGTTCTTTGATCTTTTCGAGTTCTTCTTTCATATTTACGACAAGCTTCTGAATTTCCGCATCATTGGCTTTGGAACCAATTGTGTTGATCTCTCTTCCTATTTCCTGAGAAATGAAATTCATCTTTTTGCCCATCGAAGCATTTTGGACCATAATACTGTTAAAGTAATCAATATGACTTTTTAGCCGGACCTTTTCTTCGCTGATATCCAGCTTTTCGATGTAATAGATCAGCTCCTGTTCGAGCCTGTTCATATCAAGCTCCTCCAACTTGACAAATTCTTTCAGGTTGGTATTCAATCTTTCTTTGATCCGGATGATACGCTGAGGGTCCAACCTTTCAATTTTTTGAAGATTCTCATCAATAATTTTTAGATATTGGGATAGTTTGCCTGTCAATACATTTCCTTCTGTAATCCGGAATTCATTACATTTTTTTACAGCATCCTTGAAAACAGTCAGGATTTCCTTCCACTCATTGTCGTTAAGCTCGCTGTTGTCCAGGGGGATTAATACTTCAGGAAATTGTACGGATAGTCTGAAAATATCCGACTTATCGGCATCTACTTCTGAAGCAAGACTGTTGAGTAACGCATAATACTTTTTGAATAAACCTGAATTTACTTCAATCTGTGATTCAGTAGTATTTTTACGGGTAAATTCAATATTAACAGTAACCTTTCCCCTTTCCAGCTGCTCTCCGATGTAATTCCGTACTTCCATTTCTTTGTCATTAAATACCTTCGGCAGCCGTACGGAGACATCGAGAAACTTTGAATTCAGCGTTTTTATTTCAACGTTGATAAGATACCGTTCATTGTCAATTCGGGATTGTCCGTATCCCGTCATGGATTTATTCATTGTAATACGGTTAGTATGATAACTTCTTTTTATACATTCCAATGGTGTTGGCCATTCCATAATACAAGGCATCGCATATCAAAGCATGACCAATAGATACCTCATCTACATATGGGATACATTCGTTAAAATACTGCAGGTTTTCGAGACTAAGGTCATGACCTGCATTGATGCCGAGGCCCAGACCACGGGCTTTTTCAGCTGCCCGAATATACGCAAAAATTGCTTCTTCCCTATTTTTTATATAATTACTTGCATAGGATTCGGTATACAATTCAATCCTGTCTGTTCCGGTTTTCATGGCTCCTTCAATCATTTTCTCAACCGGATCAACAAAAATGGAGGTTCGGATACCTTCCCGCTTTAATTCTGAAATAATTTTTTTAAGTTTTTCCTCGTTTATTATGGTATCCCAGCCTGCATTTGATGTGATTGCTTCCGGAGGATCCGGAACCAGCGTTGCCTGGTCGGGTTTTACCCTTTTTACCAGCTCCATATACCTTTCATCGGGATACCCTTCAATATTAAATTCGGTGGTAACTACTTTTTTCAATTCGATCACATCACTATACCGGATATGCCTTTCATCAGGGCGCGGATGTACGGTAATTCCTTCCGCACCAAACTTTTCACAATCAACAGCCATTTTTATCACATCTGGCATATTTCCTCCCCTGGCATTTCGGATAGTGGCAATTTTATTGATATTTACACTGAGTTTTGTCATCTCGTTTAATGATTATTACATAACTTTACGGCAAAAAAACGATATTAACGATATGAGCTTAAAAGAACAAATCGAAGCAGATATAAAAAAAGCCATGCTGGCAAAAAACAAAGATGACCTGAGAGCGCTCAGAGCAATCAAATCCCAGATTCTTTTGGCCCAGACAGAAAAAGGAGGTAGTGAAACACTTAGTGAAGATGTTGAAGCAAAGATTCTGCAAAAAGCAGTAAAACAACGTCTGGACAGTGTAGCTATCTACAAAGAACAAGGCAGAGAAGATCTGGCGGCAACTGAAACAGCTGAAATTGAAGTAATTAAGCGATATCTGCCCGAACAAATGTCGGAAGAAGCTTTGGAGAAGGCCATAAGTGAGATTATTTCACAGACAGGAGCCGAATCGATGAAAGATATGGGCAAAGTAATGGGGATTGCCTCCAAAACCCTGGCAGGAAAATCGGACGGTAAAGCGATTTCCGGAATGGTAAAAAAACTATTATCCTGATTTGAATATTCTTGATATTATCATACTGATAGTACTCGGGATTGGTGCATTCGGAGGTTACCGGAAAGGCCTGATCCTGGAAGTGATCGCCATACTGGCATTTATACTCGCCATTGTCGGCGGGTTCAAATTGTTGCATATTGGTATGAGTTTGCTATCCGATATCTATGGAGGTTTTGGCAGTTTACTGCCGTTTATAGCTTTCCTGGTAATATTTATCGGGATCATAATAATCGTAAACCTCACCGGCAAGATTTTAAAGAAAACGATTGACTGGACACCTTTGGGGACATTAGACAACCTTGCCG
>JBNKDZ010000641.1:0-8410 GCA_050288525.1 Cyclobacteriaceae bacterium | reverse complement strand
ATTTCAATTGAAACCCCTAAAATGCTTAGCAACAGCCCATTGCATCGCCTCCGCAAGAGGAACCGCATTTAAAGGAATCACGTTTCTTTACAGACTTGATTTTCTTCCCTTCATATACCGCATCCAGTCCTTCTTCGATCAGGCCTCCCATCTCAATAACCTGGATGCCTTTATCACTCAACACTTTCAATGGATTTCCTCCTACGCCGCTCACCAACAATGCGCGGCAATCTTCCAGTTTGTCAGCCAGGATATTCCAACGGGTATCTCCCATTCCGGAAGGTGGTGTATCTCTTTTCTCGACAATTTTGAAACCGTCACCATCTTTTTCATAAATGATCAGGTGATCCGTTTCTCCAAGATGCCTGTTCACCAGAAGTCCTTCCTGTGAAGCAACTGCTACATAAGGTTTGTCTTTCAAGTCACCATTTGGTGTTAAAGTGGAGCATTCAGCCAACAGATCCGGTACTTCTTTGAAATCATTCCCCAGTAAACCTGCAGCATCCGACCGGCATCTGGCACAGTGTGTCATCTGTGGCAGATAGGTTTTAACTTCAGAACGGATTTTTGAAACCAGCTCACCATCCGGTGTACTTACTTCTTTAAAAAATTCATTCCCATTCGGATATACCGGTATACAGTTAATGATATCAACATTCATTTCAGCCATTTTCTTTGCTACATCCGGGATGTGCCAATCGTTTATTCCCGGAAGGATCACGGTATTGATTTTCAGGAATAAACCGGCTTTTTTTATCGCCTCAATGGCTTTGAGTTGTTGCTCGAGCAACACCAGACCGGCTTTTACGCCTCTGTAGACCTTTTTATCAAATCGCACCCATGAATAAATCTCACCCAGCACTGAAGGGATAATACCATTAACAGTGATCGTAACATGTGAGACGCCAAGTTTTTTTATTTCCTCTACATAGGGATGAATGTTTAATCCATTTGTAGAGAGGCAGAATAACAGATCCGGAAATGACTCTTTTACCATCCTTAAGGCTTCAAGTGTATTATCCGGATCGGCAAACGGATCACCCGGACCTGCTATACCTACCACGCTTATTCTTCCCCCGTCCACTTTCGTGATCCGTTTCATATATTCAACGGACTGAAACGGGGTTAATAGTTTACTGGTCACACCAGGACGACTCTCGTTGACACAGTCAAATTTCCTGTCGCAATAATTACACTGTATATTGCAACCTTTTGCTATGGGCAGATGTACGCGTGCGTACTTATATTTCGCATGAAAACTAAAACAGGGATGTCTTTCTTCTCTTACCATGATGTTTCTTCTTTACGGTTAACAATTGTTACATATACTTATATCCGACAGGTGAATTGTCCTGTTTGTACATTATAAGCGCATTGGCTATCAGATCATAAAGTTGCAAGGCCCCTTTATATCCGACATGCAGAATACGTTGCCCTCCTATGCGGTCGTGAATCGGAAAACCGACTCTCACAATCGGAATGTTCAGTTCGCGGGCAATGTAATACCCTTTGCTGTTGCCGATGATGATGTCCGGAGACAAGGTACGGGCCAGTTCTGCTATATCTTCAAAGTCTGAACTTTGTTCTATTCTCATTGTATCCGGAATGTTATGAATGACGTTCTCAATACTTTTTCGTAACATTCCGCTTTCAGCACCGGAAGCGACCAATACCGGTTTGATGCCTATTTCATCCATGAATGACACCAAACCGGTCACAAGGTCTTCCTCTCCATATATAATTGCTTTTTTGCCAAAGACATATTTATGTCCGTCGGCATACGCATCGATAAGCCGACTACGTTCGTTTTCATAGTTAAGTGGTATTGATTTTTTTGATATGGCTGACAGGCTCTCAAAGAATCTGTCTGATTCTCTCAGGCCGATTGGCAGGCCATGTTTATAAGCAGGGACACCACAGGCACTTTCCAGGTAATCTGCAGATGACTTTTGATCATCAATGTTCCTTCCAAACTGGATACTGGCTTTTGCACTCCCACACGTTTTAATATCAGCTGTTTTTGTCCCGCCTTTAGGCAAATGTCTGTATACCGACCAGCTACCTCCATCGAGGGTTTCCGAATAATCGGGAAGCATCACATAAGGCAGGTTAAAATCTTCAAGAACTTCCTTCAGGTACCGAATATCTTCAGCTGATACAAATCCCGGAAAAATATTCACGTGATCTGCCGGCTCATTTTTTTCAGCCAATGCTTTAACGATTTCTTTTACGGCAGCATGAAAACCTTCCATGTGTGTACCCTGGTAGCTCGGAGTGGATACGTTTATCAGAACAGGAAGCGGCGTGCCCACGCGGTCTCTTTTATATTCATGAATAAACATTGAGACATCATCACCAATTGTCTCACTCAGACATGTGCTGGCGATCCCAACCACATCCGGCTTATATTGTTTGATTACATTATCCAATCCCTGGAAGAGGTTGGCTTTACCACCAAAGATGGTGGATGACTCACTGAAGTTGGTGGAAGCTATATCAACAGGTTCCTTGCAATGGCTGATCATATACCTTCTTATGTAGGTCGAACACCCCTGAGATCCATGAAGAATAGGAATACAATTTTCAATCCCCATAAAAACCATGGCCGCACCTAAAGGCGTACACAGCTTACATGCATTTCGTGTTGCTGTATAACTTGAGCTTCCCGCTGATTCATTTATATATCCGTTCACTTTGCTTAATTTTATACTTCAAAAACTACCTTTCTTCTTTCTGATATCTTGATCAGGTAAAATATGTATCCGAATCACGCACATATTTCCAGACCGGGCTCATGGTACTTGAGTACACTTCCCGGGCAAAATTGAGCATTCCTTCATAGCCTGCCAGCGCTTCTTTGCGTTCATGGTTGTGGTCGCAGAAGCCTAGTCCCAGTTTATAGGCTATCGGACGCTCTTTCACACCGCCGATGAATATATCGGCACCTTTTTCGATAACAAATGTGGAAAGTTCGATCGGGTTTGAGTCGTCAACGATTATCGTATCATCATCGCACAATTCCTTCATTTGGCTGTAGTCGTCTTTGTTTCCTGTTTGCGATCCTACGACGACGGTCTTCATTCCCAGGTGGTTTAATGCTTTTATCAGTGATATTGCTTTAAATGCACCTCCCACATAAATTGCGGCTTTTTTGCCTTTTAATTCTTTGGCATATTCCCGGATTTCGGGTAAAATCCTTTGCAGTTCAGACGAAACAAGCGCTCTTGTCTTTTTTAATATTGTCTCATCTCCGAAAAATTCAGCTACATCATACAAGGCAGAAGACATATCTTCAATCCCGAAATACGACACTCTCAGATACGGAATATTGTAATTTTCCTTCATCAGTTCTGCAAGATGTGTCATAGAGCCCGAACATTGAACCAGGTTCAAGGATGCTTTATGCGCATGCCGTATCTGATCTACCCGGCCGTCTCCTGTTATGGTAGCAATTACTTCGATGCCCATTTTTTCATAATATTCCTTAAGCATCCATATCTCGCCTGCCAGGTTGAAATCCCCCAGTATGTTGATACTGAATTTACCCGGCTTGATGCTGTCACCTGTTCCTATAAGGCTGTATAATGCGTTACAGGCTGCTGTATACCCATCTTTCTTTGTCCCGGCGAAACCTTCCGAATGCACCGGTATTACAGGGATATCATGCTTCTTTGCCATTTTTTTACAAACAGCTTCCACATCGTCTCCGATAACTCCCACAATACAGGTTGAGTATACAAATGATGCTTTAGGCTTATATTTCACAATAAGCTCATCAAGTGCTTTTTCCAGTTTCTTCTCACCTCCGAAAACCACATCTTTCTCTCTCAGATCGGTAGAAAAGCTTAACCGGTGAATCTGAGGCCCTGATGATAAAGCTCCGCGGATGTCCCAGGTATAGGCGGCACAGCCTACGGGGCCATGAATGACATGAAGTGCATCGGCTATCGGATACAGCACAACCCTTGAACCACAGAACACGCATGCCCGCTGACTTACAGAGCCTGCAACACTTTGTTTGGCACAAGAGATATCAAAATCGTCTTTTCCTTTTCGGAATATTTGCTCTTTCCTGGTATCCAGATAGTTTGTCATATCATTATTTATTTAGAAAAACGAAGTCCCGGCGTCTGTTGGGAGAACATGGATGACGCCGGAGCCTTCATTTCACATTTCAAACATTACATAACTAATTCAAATTGTACTTCAGTAGCATCCCTGTCTTTTCGGTCAAGGATGACATTTAACATTTTTTCGAGTAACCTCATAGCTCCGTTGTATCCCACCATCGGGAAGTAGCTATGGCCAACTCTGTCAAGGATCGGGAATCCCATTCGGATGAAAGGAATATCCTCATCTCTTGCGATATACTTGCCATAGGTGTTTCCGATAAGCAAATCAACAGGTTCGTTTTTGATCCATTGATGCAGAAGGAACATATCAGCAAGTTGACCATTTTTCCATTTAGCTTCAGGAACTTTTTCACTCAGGATCTCAGACATGCGTTGATCAAAGATTTTTCCTCCTGTACCGCTCACGATATAAACAGGTTTCATATCGAGACTTACGAGGAATTCGGTCAACGGGATCAGGTGATCCGGATCTCCGAACAAGGCTACTCTTTTACCATGGAAATACTGATGCATATCTGTGATAATATCCACAACCCTGCCTCTTTCTTCGGTGATATTTGCCGGAACATCGATTTCCATGATGCTACTCAAAGCACTGATAAACCTGTCTGTAGCATTCAGCCCTATTGGAAGATCCATAGTCTTATATTTCACCTTGCATTTTCTGTCAAGAGCTCTGGCAGCTGGTTCAGAACAGAACTGTCCCAAGGCCAATGAAAGCAGGCTGTCTCCTGTTCGAATCAGATCGTCTACCTTCGTTCCTCCTTTTGGATAGAACACATGCTCTCCGGTCTGAGGAGCATCAAGCACACCAGAGGTATCCGGGAACATGATTGAATTTACACCCATTCTGGATGCTAAAGATTTGATTTCTTTCATATCAGAAGGCTCAACCCATCCAGTGATGAGATTTATAGCATCTCTTTTATGACCGGAGGATTTGGAGAAATAATCAACCATGGCTTTAACCATATTGGCATAACCTGTTATATGTGAGCCTACATAACTAGGCGTACTTGCATGAAAAACATGTTTTCCTTCTGGTACTTTTCCATCTTCTCTGGCTTTAACGACAATCTGATTCAGGTCATCACCTATTGTTTCTGACAAACATGTTGAGTGTACAGCTATAACTTCAGGTTCATAAATAGTAAACATGTTGTTTATTGCCTGAATCAGGTTTGACTGTCCACCAAACACCGATGAACCTTCCGTAAACGAACTTGTCGCCGCCATAATCGGCTCCTTATAGTGACGTGTCAGCGCACTTCTGTGATATGCACAACATCCTTGCGAACCATGACTATGTGGTAAACATCCGTGGATCCCCAAAGCTGCATACATGGCACCAATCGGCTGGCAGGTCTTTGCCGGGTTTATGGTAAGAGCCTCCCGTTCTTTTATTTCTTTTGGTGTATGTTTTAAAAGCATTATCTTATTCTTTAATCTGTAATAAATCTTTCTACTTTATCAGGCTGCAGCAGGTCTTATTGACAATAGCAGCATTTATCCTTACCCAGAGCTTATGCTTCAAGAAATGCAAAGCTTGCGGTCAGTTCCGGAGCATTATCCCAAGGTGCTTTGATAAGGTCCCAAACTTTGGTATTTACCATTCTGTCTATCTCTTTATAGAAATTGATAGCACCCTTAAATCCTGCATATGGTCCGCCATAATCGTAGCTGTGAAGCTGCTTCATCGGAATGCCTTTTTTCTGGATCACATACTTCTCCTTGATGCCTGCGCAGAAAATAGCGGGCTTATATAAATCAATCAACTTCTCAGATTCCCAATGACTTATATCATCGATTACCAGTGTTTCGCCTTCCATTTGTGGCATCATTCCATAATAATCCTTGTATTCCATATCAGATTTAGCCAGTTTCTCAGCTTTATCTTCTGTGATTCTTGGATTATAGCGTTCAGCATCTGCTTCAACATGGAGTTCTTCAATGTTACGGCTGTCAGCATCAACTTTAATGTTTGGGAGCACCTTTCTTCCTTCGTAATCATCCCGGTGCGCGAACTCATATCCGGCAGCCATGGTCTTCATTCCCAACTCCCCAAACAGATCTTGATAGTGATGTGCTCTTGAGCCTCCTACGAAAAGCATTGCAAGTTTTCCTTCAAGGTTTTTTCTGTATTTTTTCTGAGCTTCGAGAACTGCCGGCATTTCTTCCTTGATCACTTTTTCCACCTTTTTAGTCAGTTCTTTATCATCAAAGTACTTAGCTATTCTTCTCAGTGATTTGGCAGATGATTCTGCCCCTATGAAGTTCACCTTGATCCATGGAATACCATATTTGGTTTCCATCATTTCTGCCACGTAGTTAATTGATCTGTGACACATGATCAGGTTGAGGTCTACCGTATGGCTTTTCGCAAAACCATCTATAGAAGAGTTACCACTATATGTAGCCACCAGGTTGATACCACAACGTTCAAAAAGATCTTCCAGAAGAAATGCATCACCTCCGATATTGTATTCACCAAGCAGGTTTACATTAAACTTACCTTCTGGTTCAGTATTGTCACTACCAACAACATGTTTGAAGATCTGGTTATTAGCAATGTGGTGTCCTGCTGACTGGCTAACCCCACGATATCCTTCACAGCTAAACCCAAACACATTACAGCCTTTAAGTGTCTCTTTCATCTCCTTTGCAACAGCATGAACATCATCACCGATAAGACCTACAGGGCATGTTGAGAATATGGCAATTGCTTTCGGATGGAACAGATCATACGCTTCCTGAATAGCCTGTTTCAGCTTTTTCTCACCACCAAATACGATATTTTCATCCTGCATATCTGTTGAGAAGCAATATGGCATAAAGTTATCTCCGTTTTCTCCCGGATCAGTTTGGTTACGTCTGGTAAGCCATGAATAAAATCCACAACCAATCGGCCCGTGCGTAATATTGACGATATCCCTTGTAGGACCAAGAACCACACCTTTACATCCCGCATACGTACATCCTCTTTGAGTGATGATACCCGGAATGGTACGGACGTTAGCCTGGATTTCCTGTTCTGATGACGGATCATTAACAACGATGGACTTGCTACGTTTCCTGGCCACCTTGGTCGGATATTTCTTCAACAATTCATCTTTGACCGCTTTTGGGTCCGGTAATCCATTATTTTTCATAAGTCAATTAATTTAAAATATCATCACCCGATTCTCCTGTCCTTACTCGAACTGCATCATGAACAGGTAATACAAATACTTTTCCGTCGCCCTGGCTTCCGGTCTGGTTGGCCTCTATAATTGTTTTTACGACGAGGTCCTTCTTATCATCCGTCACTACTACCCAAAGCATTCTTTTCGGCACCAGCCTGGGACCGTCGCCCAGTCTGTCAATGGCTTCAGGATGGCCTTCTTCAGCTCCATGTATGATCTGAAAATCAACCATTCCCTGTCCGTGTCCAAGCACATTGCCCGTTGCAGTAAATGATGTTATTCCCGCTTCCGACAAGGCTTTTTTCGTCTTGTTAATTTTATTTATTCTGATTAATGCTAATATCTCCTTCATATGTATTAATAATTAGTCATTTGAATTTTGTCAGGCTTTAGCAGCTGCTTTTTCTTCTGAAGACTCTTCTTTAACACCAGAACTTATGGTATAGGATTCTTCAACCAGAGATATGAATATTTTACCATCTCCAAAAGCCCCTTTCTCTCCTGTTCTTGCATTATCCATGATCGTACGGATAACAAAATCCTTATCCTCTTTCTTAATCACGAGGATCAGAAGTTCTTTCGGAAGTTCGTCATAGGTTACTTCTCCTACTTTAAGACCACGTTGTTTACCCCGACCGAATACAGGAACTTTCGTTACTGCCGGGTATCCTGCTTGTAAAAGTCCGGCTAAAATCTGATCAGCTTTTTCGCGTCTTACGACGGCTCTTACCATATACATAATTTTCTTTTTTTTAGATTAATAATTTTTTTACTGGATCATTTTTGAAAAAATAAACGGAGACTATACGATGCCAAATTCCATCAGTAAGCTTTCCAATTCCGTGATTTGTAATGGCTTAGGTATTACAAACATTTCATTTTCATCGATCTTTTTAGCCAGGGCACGATATTCATCTGCCTGAGGATGTGTCGGATCGAAATCGATCACAGTCTTTCTGTTGATCTCAGCTTTTTGTACCATGTTGTCACGAGGTACGAAGTGAATCATTTGAGTCCCCAGACGTTTGGCAAGTTCCTCGATCATTTCTTTTTCATTGTCAACATTTCTACTATTACAGATCAAACCTCCAAGTC
>JBNKDZ010000640.1:0-1831 GCA_050288525.1 Cyclobacteriaceae bacterium | reverse complement strand
ACCATTTCAACCTGATGTCCCATTTTCTTCAATGCTTCAACAGACAGAATAAAGTTATCTTTAACCTCTTCATTGAGCCCTTCACCTGTCAGGGCATCATTAAAACAAGCTATTTTTACCTTTTTATTGAGATTTAAATTTTGTGAATATGCAGGGACTTCCGTTTGTGAAACTGTACTATCAAATTCATCTTTTCCGGCGATTATTTCCAGTAACAGCGCATTATCTTCAACAGTATTTGAAATAACACCAATCGTATCAAATGAGGAAGCGTATGCGAGCAGTCCATGACGTGAAATCCTTGAATACGTAGGTTTCATGCCAATAACTCCGCAGAAGGAAGCGGGCTGTCGTACAGATCCTCCTGTATCCGTACCCAATGATATGGTACATAGATTTGATTGAACCGCCACAGCAGATCCTCCGGATGAACCACCCGGAACACGATCATTTTGGATATTGTTGAGCACCGGTCCAAATGCCGAATTTTCATTTGAAGATCCCATACCAAATTCGTCACAGTTCAATCTTCCGATGATAACAGCATCTTCATCGATCAGCCTTTGTACAGCGGTAGCTGAAAATTGTGACACGAATCCATCAAGGATCTTGCTGGATCCCTGAACGTGATGATCCTTATAGCAAAGCAAGTCTTTCAGGCCTATTACAACACCGGCCAGTTTTCCTGCTGTACCTTTTTCAATTTTTTTATCAATCTCACCTGCTCTTATCAGGGCCTCATCCTCAAATACTTCGAGAAACACATTGAGATGTGCTTTATTTTTTATGTTCGAAAGGTAATGTGATACGATGTTTGTGCAGGTCGTTTCTTTCTTATTCAGATCGTTGCGGATCTCCTGTATTGAGCGGTATTTTTCCAAAATCAAACTTCTATTTCTTTTCTATATCTTTTACCTCATCCTCGATCTCTTTCTTGATGTCTTTGGATGCATCTTTAAATTCCTTGATACCTTTCCCCAAACCTTTTGCAAGTTCAGGAATACGTTTGGCGCCAAAGAAAATCAGTAAAACCAATATAATAAGGAGAATCTCCCAACCGCCTATTCCTCCAAATATTGCATATTCCACATTCATAGCGCTTGTTTAGTTAAATATACGAATCCATTTAAATCTCTGTAATCTACAAAAATAGATTCAATAATTGTCAAAAACTAATCAACAGATAAAGTTTTTATACATATGAAAGATATCATCGTTTAGCAAGCCAAAGTTCCGGATCTAGTTTTTCAAAATTATTCCATACCTGAAACTGAAGCTCTGTAACGCCGTCTTTATCGGTATTTACTACTCCGATAACGTCATTCACTGAAATTTCTTGCCCCATTTTCACATTTACCTCCTTCAACTTCGCGTATACAGTAAAATAGTTGCCATGTTGAATAATAACCACATATTTAAAATCGCCCGGCACGACAGCAACTTTTTTCACTGTTCCTTTAAAGACGGCTTTGACCTTTTCACTTTCTTTTGTCTGGATATTTACTCCATCATTGGGCACTTTAATTTTTTTAAATACAGGATGGGGATTTGAACCAAAATGACTGGTGATAAAACCGGTTGTGACCGGCCAGGGAAGTTTTGCCTTATTCTTTTCAAATGACTCATTAAGGTTGGCGATATTAACTTTTTCTGCTGATGAAGTTTTTGCGGTAGCAGATGTGGCTGAAATTTCTTTTTTGACCAGGCTTGAGATAAGGTTCTCAAGCTTTAAAACTTCTTTTTTCTTGTTTTCGATATCATTTACAAGCTTCGTCTCCTGACTCTTGAGGGAGGTGATAACAGAATTTTGTTCTTTTTTAAGCTTTTTCAG
>JBNKDZ010000639.1:0-3043 GCA_050288525.1 Cyclobacteriaceae bacterium | reverse complement strand
ACTTCAGGTGAACATATCCGGAAGAATCAATGGATCCGGTTAATCCTGTTGGAACCTCGGGAGGTATACTATCCAGCATCTGTACCATATATGGCATGGATATGCGCTGATCCCCCCATTTACCATGAGCAATGATCCTGTAAAAGCCAAATTTTAACGGTTTCGGGTCTAAAAACACCTTTGATCCCCCTGGTTTTTCTTCTTTTACACGCGTAAAAGACTCTGTCGATTTTGTTGATCGTTGTAATTCAAAGCGTGATACTTCGTATTCGAAAGCCTCATTAAACTCCCAGTTGATCACAGCAGCGCCATTACCGTCAATATGATGCCCCTTAATAACAGGAGCTACTTTTAATAATTTTTTCCCTTTTCCTGATACCGGTAATGAAGGATCGCTGACCATCCCGAATGCATTTCTCCCACGTATCCGGTATTGATATTCTTTGGTATTATTTACAAGAGAATCAACTTTAAAGTAATAAGGGATATTTGTATTCAGTTCCTTGGTAGTATTGACCAATGGGTTCTCCGTGATCGATTTAAATGATTTTCCTCCATCTTCGGACCGTTCCACAATGAAGCTGGTAAAAATATCTTCATACAAGTTGTAGTTCCAGGTGAGTAGCACCATTTTATCGTTCCATTCGGCATTCGGAGCTTGTGGCACAGGTAAAGATGCATATTCCGATGGACTGGTAAGAACAAGCGCTGTATCTACCGCAAAATCCTCTGTTACAGGAGAAAATATCCGGTATAAATATTTTTCATTTTCTGAAACATTCAAATCCTCCAGATACAATCCGCCATATTCTGCTACGGGCAATGATTGTTCTGCTGAGAACATAAAAAACGAAAATCGGTTGTCCTGCTCTGTTGATTTTTGAAAAATCTGGTAAAAATCACTTCGGTAGTCGCCTTCCATTTCCAAATCTTCACCAAACAGGCACTGAGCTGCCACAAAAAAATAGTCATCTTCCTGATGAGCCTTCGCATATGCTTCCCAGGTTTCATAGGCCAAGGGTTTCATTGGGGCTGGTGTCAGTACTTTTTTCTCAGGGAATGGCAGTGCCTCATTGTTTCGCATCACGGTGAAACGCTCCACTACATAGCCATACGTATTGGCTTTGATCCAGGTGCTATACCTGTCTGGTGCCCACCTGAGCAGGATCTTGTCTTTCATGGGCCATGCGAGTCCATAAATGGCATTCGGAGATTCCTCATCCTGTGCTACTCCTTTTATGGAAATGCAAAAGACAAATGCTATAAAAATATATACAAACTTCATTTTTTACGGATCAACTTCATTATAAATTGAAATTTCTTTAATAAGACTACCTTTTTCCTGTCCAGGCATACGATAATATACCTTCACTTTATAATAGCCTTTTTTAACTTCCGGAAATGGCTGGATCAACCGTTCAATTCTCGGAGTCATCGATACTTTTCTTCGTGCATAATCACCCCAGATTACCGTGGATAATTCTCTATGGTCTTTCTCATAATTCGAAACCAGCACATAATAGATTTGTGCGTTCCCATTAAAAGGAGCAGCCAAACCTGCATCAATATCTGTTTGTTCAAGTTTTCTATTAAATGGGAACTGGACAAAGAATACTGCTTTAGAGGGAGGAATCCCATATTTATTTATGTCCCGATTGGTTATCGAATATTTGCCCATTATGGGATACTCATCATAGACCAGCGGATAGATATCCTGTTTGTAATACTGATTTTCAAAAATGTCAGCCTCAAAATAGTACAGACTTTGTGTTTTATCACCACCTAACAGTTCATATTGATCGAACAGTTCATCTGAACTGAAGTTGATACCCAGATTATGTACCGAAGGTCTCAGATAATCTCTCCATGACAACGTCTGATCTATGTGTTCAAATTTTTCTCCGGCAGTTTTATACCTACTTGTCCGGAAATCCATTCGATATATCTGACCTTCCTGTAAAATTTCAAGGTTTCCTTCAGCTTGCATGGTTTTTATTTCAACCAATCCCTCATCATCACCTTCCAGAGTTGAAATGTTTTCTTTTACATTCGAATCTATCGATATAGGTTGGTTACGAGGAATCCTCACAATCTCCATTTTATAAACTGCACCTTCTATTAGCCCTTCCGGTAAGTTAAAATCAACCTGATAATCCGAATATGATATATCAGAGATAAAACTGTTTCCTACAGCATCAGAAAAGCGAACATTTTGCATCCAATTTTCAGCATCTGAGAACAGGTATTCCTGTCCCATTTTCAATTTGATATACCCATGATCACTTTGAGACACATGGAAATTAAATTGTTTATTAATAGGATAACTATATAGCACATTATGTTCAGGAATATAGTCAGGAGCCTTACCAGTTGTAAAAGTAACTTCCTTGCTTTCAACAAATTTCTTTCCTTCTACTTGTACAGGCTGCCATGCACCTCCGATCCTTTCTTCAAAACTCACCTGTACCCTTGCACTGATTTTCTTTTTTGGAGGAAGTACTTCATATGCATTGAATGCTACAACATCACCTTCTATATTCCATTCATGAGTCCCTGGTATTGAAGAACCATTTTCTATAAGATCAAACTGATCCAGCCGTACTCTGAACTTTTTAATTTTATTATCGACATCCTTCAATTCAAATATTTCTCCAACAGGCATATTAAAAATAGCCTGTGGGGCATTAAATACATCCACATTTCCTGAACCATCTTCCGGTGTCAGTTCAGATATCACTTTCACAGTCTCTACGATACTTCCCTGCCGTTCAATCTCACATTCCTTGCCAATTACAATTTCAAATTTGCACCGTCCCTTTATCATGCCTCCAAGGATACGAAAATAACCGCCGACAATACCTCGCATCCAGAAAGGATTCGGCGCTTTTACCTGCAATACGACTGCAGCTCCGATGGTCAGAATATTAAATTTCTTCTTGATCCCAAAAATCTTTACTTTTATACCTATTTCTCCTTCGAAATAGGCAAAAGCCTGACCATTGGCGTACCAACCATCAATACCGATCTTTCCTTTTCTGCCTTT
>JBNKDZ010000638.1:0-6702 GCA_050288525.1 Cyclobacteriaceae bacterium | reverse complement strand
TCCTTTTCTTCGAAGATGTAGGATGATTGCGTAAAATCTCCGAGCGTCACCGGACTATCCATAAAATATTGAAGATCAGGAGCGAAAAATCCGTTTTCCAGGGGCAGAAGTTGTGTTGCTACCTTCCATCCGGAGGAGTCCGGGACAACTAAATCGACCACCATAGGACGATCTTCCAGCCCTTTGGCCCACATAAAGGTAGCAGGCATATTCAGGTGGGCAAAGGAATTTTCAATGCCGGAATATGTTCCATCAGGGTGGTTTGCATACAACGTATACGAAACAGTGACAATTCCGTCGTTCGTATTTAATGTCCACACACCCGGAGTGACGACTCTGAGATCCAGAGTGTCTCCTGTGCCGGAACGGGCGACTACATTGTATACATTTTTACCAAATTGATGCAGGGCATACCTTCCTGGAGAAGAAACACTCATACGTAACGTCAACGGGCCGGGAGTGAGGTTTTTATAGGAGATCTGTATTTCCGCTTCATGATGCACAGCATTGGGAAAGGATACTTTATACATGATCGTGTCTTGTGCTCTGGAAAAGCATGGAAGCAGAAAAAGTAAACTCCAAAAAATAAAAAATCTCATATCGTATTAATAAGTAATTATTTAACTATAAGTACCGAACTTCCTTTAAATTCTTTTGAAAATTGTTCTGTTATATTGCCTGCGAGTTCTTCACCCGAAGAAACATTTTTCATGCTTGTCTCAACATGGTATACAGGTTTTTCTGTTGAGACCTCAAAGAGAGTTGCTTCGATGGTTACGGTTTTATTTTGCTGTAATTTCCATGCATATGAATTGTAATAGGTATCAATGTAATTGTATAGATACATCGATTCAAAAGGATCTGAAATGTACCTGTCAGAAGTAGTATACGATTCTTTTGTGGATATATCCTTCAGCTTCATTGTTATTACACCATCGATATTTTCCTTTTTCACGATTTCCAGGATCTCTTCCTTGGTAAGGAGGTCTGATTTGTTTTCATCAAGATTTACACTTATCACGGTATTCAATCCTTTTGTTCGCATTCGGTAGCTCAACTCTTTTTCATACATAGAACGAACATCCGGCTGATTTGTGATAGCGATGATCATTACTTTATTAATTTTTGATGCCGGTTCATTGGGTTTGCTGGTTCTGGAAGCCACCCCTGCACATTGAAATAGAGATAGAGAGATGCTGATATTAAGGAAAAATAATATACTGGTTCTCATGTTTTTTTGTTTTTTGAGGCAATTATAACAATTAATCAGGGATTTATACGCTTCTAACGTTTTAAATCAATATTTTTTATATCCAAATGTATTTATTCATCTGATCCGACTATCTGTGTTTTGGTTTCGACAGCCAAATAAAGAAAAATCACCCTGATTTTTTTAACTTTTTCACCATCATAAGGTTTATTAGGTACCTGTATCGCACTACAACTACATTCTTCCTGTCACTCCAATTTCATTACAATGACCGACGATCTGTTCTCTCATTATCTGATGCCGCTTGCAATAGCATATATCATGTTTGGGGTAGGGATGAACCTGACCTTCAGGGATTTTATGTTTACGTTTAAGAAACCAAAAGCTGTCATTACCGGATTGATAGCCCAAATGATCCTGCTGCCGGCTATTGCTTTTCTGATAAACTTCTTTCTTCCCTCCAGTCCGACATTTATGGTCGGGTTGATCCTCATCGCTGCTTGTCCGGGAGGTACCACATCCAACCTGTTGACCTTTTTACTTAAAGGAAGGCTGGCATTATCTGTTTCGCTTACGATATTCAACAGTTTTCTGATCATATTTACGATCCCCATCATAGTGAATCTGGCGTTGCTACTATATCTTGGAAAAGAAACAGAGATTGATCTTCCTTTTGGACGAACGATTCTGGAGATATTTGTTACGGTTTTGATTCCAACACTGGCCGGATTGCTGGTAAATCACTATTTTCCACAGTTTTCCGAACGGATTTCCCGGTTTGTGCGGATCAGCATGACGGTATTCCTGCTTTTTGTGTTTGCAGGGATCTTTATTGCTGAAAAAGGAGGGAATGGCAACGTCTTTGGGTATATTCCGGTATACCTGCCTGCCATATTGTTAAACCTGGTGTCGATGATTGCGGGTTACATACTTTCTATGGCAGTGAGGATTAAGAAGCGGGGACGATATACCATAGCCATACAGGTAGGATTGCAGAACAGTGCTCTTGCTGTTTATGTGGCAAGTAAAATGCTCGATCAGATGGAAATGGCTGTGGTAGCCGTAGTATATGGTTCTTTTTCTTTTTTTTCTACCTGGCTATGGGCATATTTACTTAAGAAATATATTTAAACATTCGGATGGAACTTGCATTAATTATTCTTGGGATTGTTTTGTTGATAGCCGGACTGATAGGCTGCTTCGTTCCGGTTCTTCCCGGGCCGCCCTTAAGTTATGTGGCGCTACTTTTACTACAATTGAAAGCAGATCCCCCGTTCAGTATCCGTTTTTTGGTCATAATGGGTGCTATTACCGTTGCTGTAACAGTACTTGATTACTTAATTCCTGTTTTCGGAGCTAAAAAGTGGGGAGGAAGCCGGTTAGGAATTTTTGGGACCATTGTCGGGGTTATTGTTGGTCTCTTTTACGGACCTGTCGGGATTATTCTCTTTCCGATTATCGGAGCGTTCGTCGGAGAGCTTCTGAATGGCAAAACTACCCATAAGGCGTTAAAGTCGGCTTTTGGCACTTTTATGGGCTTTTTGTTTGGTACACTGATCAAATTTTCTCTTGCGCTGGTTATTTCGTATTATTTTATTATTCACTTGTGATGCGGGGGGTATTCATAGTTGTGATAATTATCCGGCTGACAGTTCAGGCGTATTCTCAGGATAACAAATACAATTATCCTGTAACTCCGGAAAAGACAAATTGTGACTCGATTATGATATCAGGTATAGATACCGTTAGAGTTATTACGTTAATAAATAATTCTGCTTTTCGGTTTGAGCAATCCTTCAGGCTTACACGAAAAAACGGATTGCAGAAAGCATCTTATTACTCATGCGATGGTTTAACAGGATTTCTTGTTTTTAAATACAAAAATAAGGATTATTATCGTGATGGAATTAACATTCATGATTGGGAGAATTTGAAAAAATCACCTGATCCTGAGGGGGTTATAAAACATACGTATTTAAAATGAAAACAAATACGGGAATTAACATTTGCTTTGTTTGTCTGGTAGGATTTCAGCTAAAAAAACAAGGCAAGTCTGGTTTTTTATAACTAAAATAAGCTTATTTTGCATAAAATTGTGGCCTAAAATTGTGTATTTATTGGATTATAATGATTAAAGGCCATAAATTATAATTCTAATTGACCATTAATAACGTAATTAGAACGTTGAAAAACTATTTCTTTATTTTCATCACAATATTTGTGCTTTCTGTGAATGTTTCACAGGCAAATCCGGTTAAAAGAGGTATCCATCCGGACAATCAGATCAAGGATCTTACAGTGAGTCGCTGGACCGGTGAAGAAGGATTGATTTCGAATAATATCACCTCGGTCAGTCAGTCAAAAGACGGATATATCTGGATTACTTCTTTTAACGGAATCCAGCGATTTGATGGGGTACGGTTTGACCTTTTTGATAAGGATAAGTTGTCATTTCTCAATTCCAACGGATTTTATGGATTTTATGAAGACAAAATTCATAATTTATGGTTTGCTTCACAGGCATCCGGTATAATCAGGTATTCCGAAAATCAATTTCAAAAGGTAGGCAAGGATAGTAATCTTTCTTTATCTGTACGGTGTATCTTTATTGATGATGAAGGAAACGTATGGGCAGGTTCAAATAATAAAGGTGTTTATATAAAGGAAGATTCGGTTTTCAGAAAAATTAAAGAATCAAAACTTGATTATATAAATATCATGGATATCATTCAGGACGAAGACGGAGTGATATGGATCGCAACAGCAGGTAACGGTATCGCTAAATATCAAAATGGGAAAATTGAGTTTGTTACCATAAAAGAAGGCCTAAACCACAATTCGGTAAATAAACTTTTCCTGATGGAGAATGGCGATATACTTGCAGGGACGCAATTTGGGGTTAATGTTATTACCCGCGAAGGGATCAATTCGATAAGCGAGACGGAAGGCCTTGAGATCAACGATATTTTGACAGATGATTATGGAACAATCTGGTTAGGAGCTGAGCAAGGGCTGGCACGATACAACATCGATCTTGGTATTTTCGAAGTGTATACACAACGTGAAGGATTACCATCAAGTCAGATCTCTTCCATATGTTTTGATCATGAGAACGGACTCTGGGTCAGCACAAAAAAAGCAGGGCTGCTTCGCTTTTCGCAAAGTTTCTTCAAAAACATTACCCAACAGGATGGACTTAGCTCGAATAATGTAAACATCATTGTTGAACATGCATCCGGATTTTATGTAGGAACGGATGACGGTACTGTCAATACCATAAGCAACGATAAGATACGTCAAAATACATTCAAAAATATAAAATATAACGTCGGGATACGTGATATAGCCTTTGGTGATAAGGGTGAGATGTGGGTCGCCAGCTACCTGGGATTGCTTAAAATAAAGGGAGATACGGAAAAACTGATCACGTTTGTGGATGAAGGGATTCCGAAAAATGATATCCGGAGAATCTTCAAAAGTAAAGACGGAACGTTGTGGCTTGGTACCAAATCCGGGGGTGTTATTCATATGATTAATGATGAAGAATTTAAAACCTTTGATTCTTCCGGAAAACTGAAATCCAATTATATACTTAGTATCGAAGAAGATAGTCTTGGAAATATTTATGTGGGTACACATAGTGGCGGTTTGAGTGTGATCAAAGCCGATGGCGGGGTGGAAACATATTTTATCAATGAAGACCGTTCTTCAGGCATATTGATCTTTAACATCTATATTGAAGATACCAACAACATATGGCTCAGTACCAATGTCGGAATATATCATTTTGTTTCCGGCACATTTTCAAAAATAGAATTTGAATCCGATTTTCAGGCAGAGACGTTCTTTGACCTGGTTGATTATAAAGGTACCGTCTGGCTGTCTTCCAATATCGGTCTGTTACGTACCTCCATGGTTGAACTACATGCCAGTTTGAAAGACCCCGGATATAAACCCGATCCGGAACTTTTTGACCATTATGACGGAATGGCCAATCATGAATGTACCGGCGCAACGCGTATGACGTTGGCATCAGACGGAAGGTTATGGGTGCCTACGCTAGGAGGAGTGGCAATTATCAGAACAGAAGACATTATTCGTGAAAAAAAGAAGCCTAATATTTATATCACAGGCTTCATGACGGATTTTGATACAGTAGATATCAATAATCCGCATCCTGTTATCAGTCCGGGGTACATGCGATATACATTCACCTATACAGCTTTAAGCTACGTTGCTCCACCAAAAGTTAAATTCAGGTACAGGCTTAAAGACATTGATAAAGATTGGATTGATGCAGGCAATTCCCGAGAAACTTATTACACGAATCTTCCTTATGGCATCTATACATTTGAAGTACAGGCAAAAAATAATAGCGGTGAATGGGGTGACAAAATAGCTTCCATTTCATTTAAGGTGAAACCGTATTTCTACAAAACAGTCTGGTTCTATATGCTCGTAATATTATTTATCGGAATACTTTTGATGGGAGCTTTTGCCTGGCGATTGCGCAATATCAAAAAGATCAATCATCAGCTGGTTAAGGTAAATGAAAGCCTCGACAGGTTTGTTTATAGCGCATCACATGACCTGAGGGCTCCTTTGTCATCCGTTCAGGGACTGGTAGACATCGCTCGTATGGAGAAATCCGTGGATCAGAAAGATGATTATCTTGATATGATCAAGACAAGTGTTAAAAAGCTGGATAGCTTTATCAAAGATATTATCGATTACTCACGAAATCAACGTATCGAACTGAAGGTGGAAGGCATCGATATCGAACAACAAGCCTGGAACGTGTTCGAGGAACTCAAATACATGGATAAGGATAACAGGATCTCCGTGGATGTGACTTCAAATGAGAAACGGAATTTTTATACAGACGGAAGAAGGGTGGATGTTATCCTTAAAAACCTGGTCTCAAATTCCTACAGGTACCATATGAGGGTCCCGGAGCCCTTTATCAAGGTCAATATTCATTATCAGAATAATTATGCTGAAATTTCCGTGATCGACAACGGAAAGGGGATACAGGCAGATCATATCGAACATATTTTCAAAATGTTCTATCGTGCAGAAGATGGCAACAAAGGTTCCGGATTGGGGTTGTATATCGTCAAAGAAACCATCGACAAACTCAATGGCACCATCGATGTGGAGTCAAAAAGAGGCGAAGGAGCCACCTTCACGGTTCGTATCCCATCCCTGAAGTAGATTCAGCATACCTTTTCCAAAGTTTCCGACTTAGGAAAAGCTCAAGCAGCAGCAACAACTATTTGAAAAAAAAGTATCCAACGCCGTGGTTTGTGTCCACACCATACCCGTCAACCTAAGCTAAAATCCAAAAAATTTTCGTCATTGCGAGGAACTTGTGGCCTGATAAGGTCACATGAGACGTGGCAATCTCCTGATATTTTGTAGTAGCCTTACAAATAGCCTGAATGGTCCCCAACAGATGGAGATTCCCACGTCGTAACCGGTAATCATTTCCT
>JBNKDZ010000637.1:0-3367 GCA_050288525.1 Cyclobacteriaceae bacterium | reverse complement strand
TTCTATCATCTTGATGTACAGATAGATCCTTTTGAAAAAACCATCCGGGGATCGAACAAAATTTATTTCACCCTGTTGGCTGACACAAAAATCCTTCAGCTGGATCTTTATGAAAACCTTGATATAGAAAAAATTGTGCTTGACAATAAAGAGGATGTTCTGTACAAACGTGAACATAATGCGTTCCATGTCAAATTCGATACACCTCTGGCAAAAGGTTCAGCTCATATGCTTGAAGTGTTTTATGGTGGCACGCCCATCGTTGCCGATATTCCGCCCTGGGATGCCGGTTTTGTGTGGAGTGAGGACGCAAACAGCAAACCTTGGGCAGGTGTAAGCTGTCAGGGTGCAGGCGCAAGTGTTTGGTGGCCAAACAAAGATCATCAATCGGATAAGCCCGACAGCATGATGATCTCGGTATCAGTGCCCAAAGGTTTTGAAGATGTATCCAACGGCAAACTCCGTAAAGTAACTCCTCTGAAAAAAGGATGGAATAAATTTGACTGGTTTGTGAGCTATCCGATTGCCAACTACAACGTCACGGTAAATATCGGAGATTTCAGACATATCCGTGATCTATACCCTCCCGACTCAATAGTACTTGATTATTATGTACTCCCGGATAATGAAATAAAAGCTATTAAACACTTCACCCAGGTAAGAACCATGCTGGAATGCTTCTCGGAATACTTCGGAGCATACCCGTTTATCAAAGACGGTTACAAGCTTATCCAGACGCCTTATCTCGGAATGGAACATCAGTCTGCCATCTCTTATGGAAATGATTTTTTAATGGGATACCACGGCACCTCAACATCTGATGCAGGCGTATTGTTTGACTTTATCATCATCCACGAATCAGCCCATGAGTGGTGGGGGAACAGCATCACCTGCAGTGACATTGCAGACATGTGGATCCATGAAGCCTATGCTACGTATGCCGAAGCTTTATATGTCGAATACCTGTTCGGATATCAGAAATCACTGGATTACCTGGATTCGAAAAAGAAACATATCCTTTACGATAGCCCTGTATCGGGACAATTACATGTCAACCACAAAGGCTCGGCAGACATGTATAACAAAGGCGCCCTTATGTTAAATACTCTAAGAAGTGTTATTGACAATGACAGTCTGTGGTTTAAAACGATGCCTGAGATACAACGACGTTTCAGACACCAAAGTGTAAACAGACGACAGATCATTGACGCCATCAATGAGATCACCGGGAGTGACTACCAGTATATTTTTGATCAATACCTGGATTATACGCAAAATCCTTTGTTAAAAGTAAATATCCGGGTTCAGGAGGATCATGCCCTGCTTTTTTATCACTGGGAAGCTGATGTTGAGGATTTTAATATGCCTGTTACCATAAAAACGCACGACACGTTTGAGTTCATATACCCAGAAGAATCTGTCAAACTATTGGAACTGGATGGTTTCGACCCGGATAACCTGGAGTTTGAACGTGACAAATTCCTGTACGATCTGGATTTGGATATTCTATATGTTGATCCGGAAGTTGTTGAATGATCCATAATCTTCATACAGAACAGAAGGGTTGCAGCAACCATAATCATTGTTCCTGTCAGGCTCAAACAATTTGGTTCTCTTTTAGTTTTCTTTAACAATATCCAGAACCAATAACTTTTTATTTCAAACTTAAAATGAGCCAATTATGAACACCGGTAACCCTGTTGTATGGTTTGAGATTTATGTCAATGATCTCGCCAGAGCCAAAAAATTCTATGAAACGGTTTTAGCAACCGAACTAACCAAATTGCCTGCTCCCGAAGAAGCGCCCTTCGAAATGTTGGCATTTCCGGCAGATATGGAGTCAAAAAATGCCATCTCCGGAGCTCTCGTACATACATCAGAAGTCAAGGCCGGCAATAACAGCACGATCGTATATTTCACCAGCAAAGATTGCAGTGAAGCATCAAGGATTGAACCCTCCGGAGGAAAAGTATTGAATCCCAAAATGTCAATCGGTGAATATGGATTTGTCGTACTTGCTACCGACACCGAAGGCAATGTCTTTGGAATTCATTCGATGGAATAATGTTAGAGGAATACCTTTTAGTCAGGGACATCGGGATGTTTAATGTTATATGTTCAAGGTTTTAGTTTTTTGGTGACCGATAACCATGGTTACTACGCTTCGTCCTGTACACTGTGCGCCGTGCTACTCCTCATGTCTTTTACGACACAATTTTATCAACCATCCTGAGATCATCTATCAGATGCGTATGATATCCGCGTGACAATTGTTCGCGTGTAAAAGCTCCTGTTATGATGCCTACAACGTATCGGCAACCTGCTGCCTGCCCTTCCTGGAGATCCGACAAGGTGTCTCCTACTTTCATAACTTCACGTGATGAGGATATTCCGGCAAGCTTCATGGCCTTAAAGATCATATCGGGATGCGGTCTGCCTTGTTTAACTTCGTCACTTGTAACAGAATAATCGATCAGGTCCTGGTCCCATCCCAACCTTCGGATAATGGTATCTGCGATTTTCCTGTTGAAACCGGTATCAAGAGCAACCATAATACCTTTATCTCTCAGCAATTGAAATGTTTCTCCTGCCCATTCTTTTGCCTTAACTGAATCATCATGTTCATAAAACCGGACCATAATATCCACAAATCTGTCGTGAATTTCTTCAACAAGCAATGGTGATGCATTGTGTTTCTTTAGTTGTAACAATTGTGAAATTGCCACCGGTTTGGGGTATCCCATGACGTCGTTGACTTCATTGCGGGTAACCCAACAACCAAATGCTCCCATGGCTTCAATTAACGCCTGATGCACAAAATCGCGATCTTCCACCGTTGTGCCGGCCATATCAAAAACAACCAATCGTATCATATTCATTACATTTTTACCAAAATACAGAATCAGCAACAGCACCCAGCAATCTGTTTATATCTTCCGGATACACCTCTCCGATATTCCCGATGCGGAATGTATCGGCTGAGGTGATCTTTCCCGGATATATGACAAAACCTTTTTGTTTAAGCAAGGAATAAAAAACATCAAAATGAAAATCAGGAGCATCAGGATACAGGAATGACGTAATTATCGGTGACTGGAGCTTTTTCGGCAATAGACATTTAAAACCAAGCTTCTCCATTCCTTCCCTCAGAATATGCTGGTTTGTTCGGTACCGATGATTTCTGGCCTCTACACCTCCTTCTTCCCGCAACTCTTCAAGCGCCTGACTGAATGCCTTCACCACATGTGTCGGAGAGGTAAACCGCCATTTGCCTTTTCCTGCTTCCATGGTCTGCCACTGGTCATAGAGATCCAGGCTCAGGGACCTGGCATTGCCACGGGTCTGCTCCAGCACCGACTGCCGGGCA
>JBNKDZ010000636.1:0-9512 GCA_050288525.1 Cyclobacteriaceae bacterium | reverse complement strand
AAGATCCATATGTAATTATTGGTGTATATAAACTGTTGTAAATAAAAATATTGTTTATTCGGATCTGTTCTTCCATATTTTCCACCAGGGAATTTTCCGGATTTCCGGATCTTCCTGATCATCAGGTTCATCTTCCTGCGTATGAAGGCAGTTTTTTTCTGTTCCTATAAAAGCTGCATTCCCTATTGCCCTGAACGCACAGTCTTCTGTTTTCGGAATATATCTTTGTGCAAATACCGGACAATCTACCAGGTTTTTATTATGTGCCTGAACAATGATTGCATCAAATTTCTTCTCTTCAATAGTGACTTGTCCATCATAGGCCAGCAATGCGTAGTCGGGGATCGGTTTTAGACTTCGAAGATGATCCGTGGCATTCTTAAAACTTTCTTCAAATGTATCTGCTACAAACCGTATGAGTTTACGTTCTCCATCCGTCCAGGTAATCACAAACGGGATCATAGTACTTCCTTCTTTGATAGTATCGATCCCATGATCCAATCCGGTAAATAAAAATTCCATAAAATTCGGATCGAATTGATTGATATCATTCATGCAGTAATAGTAATTATGTTGTTTAAAAACAGGTTTTCTTTCCCGGACAGATTAATTGCCATACAAATGTCCGGCTTTTCAGATAGATTGTGATAAAGTGATTTTAGACGAACAATACGTCCAGAACTGACTAAACAACAAACATCAAAAAAAGAAATTTATTGTTTACAGATGTATTAAAATATAAAAAGAACAAAAAATGAGTTCCTATTCTTAAAGAATGATCTCCGCTAACGTAAAGTATAATTCTTTAATTCTATATAAGTTTTAACACTAATTTGTAACTCGTTGTTTGATATTTTATTATCTATTTTAAAATCATTTCCTTTTATCCTTATTTTGTCAAGCCGATGATGACTCCAAAATTACCATCTGTTTGTATCTGGTTTTTTGCCGGCAAATAGGTTCTTGAAACAAAACCATCCAGATATAAGGCGTTTTTACACCCTTGCTGCATGAAGAAGGTAGCGAAATCATAAAAATTAATCTCTGTAGTTGACATAGCAAATAAAAGCCTGTTCCCCGGCAGCACCCCCACCCCGTTTCGTATATGCAGGTTTTTTGATCCTTCAATAAAGGCCGGATGCATTTTTCCGTCAATGACAAGCATGGGACCTGACTGAGTAGCGAACTTCACATTATCAGTGCCGGCAAACTGAGCTGAAGTACAAACAACCGGAACATTGGTACCTGTAATAAAAAATATTCCATTGGGCTGCAAATAGAAATTTCCATATCCTGCAGTCACAGTATCAAGCGGCTTTAAAAGCTGAAAATTCTGTATGAAAAGTCCCTGTGGCGAATTATCCGGCCTGTACATGCCTCCGTTCATTGCAAAAAGCAGTTCCTTACCCTGTGATTCAACAAATTCCTTTAGTCTCCCCAGACTCTTTAAAGGATTACCATTGTCATCTTTCCAATAAAATTGTACATTCTCATGCGCCGGATCAACGACCAGACTCAAAATTTCGGATGTCTGGGACTGCGCATGTCCAAACATATAAAACAATAAAAATAGAGGCATAAAAAACTGTTTTGAGACCTCCAATTTAGGTAAAACCCAATGTGTCATAGTAAAAGATCTAATCTTCTTCAATATTAATTACTTTCCATATGCTGTCCGTGTCCTTTTCAAGATATATAGTCAGGATCACATCATTTTTCTTTCCCTTTACTTTTATTGTAAAAGAAGCTTTCTCATCAGATATCCGAAAATCTTGTTTATTAAGTTTATCAAAACCCATTATGCCTCCGGTGTCATGAAGGATCTCTTCGTCATGCATTATCTGTTCAACAGCTACCGCATAGACCTTGGAATTTTCCATCAGTTTATGTGCAAAAAATACGATCAGGATAATAAATCCTCCAACAATTACAAAAAGCACAACTATTCGTAGAAGCGGATCCGGTGTCCTTTTGTTTTGAATAACATCTGTATGCAAAAATCTATCTCCCAGACGGATTCGTTGTCTTCCTGAGACAAGGATGATAAATTCTGCCGGCCATATGACTAGGGTAAGGTTTCGCAAGAACAACTTTACGACAGAGGGTATACGGCCATCAGACATCCTATGGACCCTGATACCCATTATCCATTTTCCAATGCTATTTCCTTTTATACAATCCCTGGCAAGAAATAAAACGAAGCAGGCCGGCACTAAAACAAGCATGAAATCTTCAACGACCGGCCAAACTAAAATTTCTGTTTCTTTAAAGCGCATCATAAAATAGATGATCAGAATAAACAGAAACATAACCGAATAAAGGTCGATTGAAAATGCTATGATCCTTTTTGTAATTCCTGCTTTTGAAAACACTTCCCCTTTCATGAAATATGTATTTTACGAATTATCCCTAAAAAACAGGCATTCCAGCTGCCTTATTTGACTTTTTTTCCAAAATAGTAATATTGTTTCTTATCCTTGGCAAACGGACTATGCAGGTATTTTTCATCAATCTGAAGGTATTTATACAGATGATTTTCTTCCGAAAGATCCGTTCTCTTAAACGATTTCGGATCCGCTCCGGCAATTTTCTCTCCATTGTAATACGCATTGTTTCGATCTATTGCATAACCGTCACTCAGCGATTGAAAGCTGTTGGCATCACATTTCATTTTATTGCTTTTATAGTAGACTTCACCGCTTTCAATGGTGTATTTAATATTAAAATCGATGCGTTGATAGCTGTTATACAGGCGTTGCAGATAAACCACCTCATCCCCTGTTACACGTTCTCCATAAAAATAAAAATGCTCCTTATCTTTTGCATAGTTATTGCCGATGTACTTAAACGATTTCGGATCCGCTTTTCTGAGTATATTGCCCGCATAAAAAACAAAATACTGGTCTTTCGCAAAATCATTTTCCAAAACCATAAACGTTTTATGATCTGCCGGATCGATCGTGTGATCCCTGTAATAAACATGTACATTGTCCTTAAAATAAGTCACATCCGGTCCGATGGACGAAAATATCAGGTCATTTTCAAACAGGATCAATGCTCCCATGCGCACTCCGTCGATTATTGTCGAATCATAATACAAGCTGTTATTTATCTGTCTGAGGTGTTCACAATACTGAATGTGAGGCCTGGATCGATCTTCCTCATTGCGTAACGTCCGCAATACTGCCAGCGAGTCTTTTGTATAATAAATATAGCTGTCCTGAGAATAAAGTACTGAAGGAGAGATTATTAAAAGAATCAGATAAACCAGTACGGTTTTTAATGGTTGCTCAGAATTTTCCATTGGGTTCGTGATGCATTAATTTATATTCATTTCAGTTTTCTGAATTTGGGCCGTTTTAGCAATTCAGGTAAAACGTACTATAAATATGCCTTAAATTGATGGAAAATCCTTCGTTTTGTCTAGTAAAAAATTATTAAACCCAGATTCAATTCGGGTTGAACCTTAAATTTATTTGGTAAAATAGCCTTCATTTTTTTTATTGATGATCTTATGAATAAAGGTTATAATCTGTTGTAAATCATTAGGTAAATAAAAAGCATAATCATTGTCGTATGAAATCAGGATTTTAGAATCAACATTGTTATTAAAAGTATATTGTAGGGTCAAGGTCTTAAATTTTGATTTTACTGTATCAAAAATGTCATCTGAGCTCAATTTTCTAAAAAATATTGAGTAAATCTTCAATGTATCATCAATAGGCTGCTTATATGTCGTACCAAAATATGTCATATTACTAAAAATTTTGACCAAATCAACCTTAAAGTCTGTATTCAAACAAATGTTATTACCAAGCAGATATTCCTCACCTGAAACTATTTCAAAACCAACATATATTGTATCAGCGTTTGAAAAAAAATCCCTGACGAATTCCCTGGGATTTTTCCCCTTGTCAATATAATTTTCATCATAGGTCAAATTATTTAATCGCCAGTCTGATAACTCATCATTTGATAATTTGATATCTAAAATATGACCATAAGAATTATTTAAAAATTTGTGATGATATACTAATTGAGGTATAATTAGAAATGTTTTTGAAAATGTTGACGTTAATTTTCCATTCAAATATTGTGTATTGGTTGAGAATTTACTTTTTAAATCACAAAGATCTTCAATATCATTTTCAACAAGTTGCTGATGAATTTTTTGAATAGTAGTATTAAAATCTTCCTTATTGGTATTCTTTATAAAATCTTCACTGCCAAGTTTCCATATCTCATCAGATTGATCCTTAACAATCAATGAACATATTTGATCAATAACTTCCTCTTTATCCTTAATACTTTTTTTATTATCACGCACTCTATCAAGTAAATCTTTCCAGTCCGGTAAAATTCTCAGGCTATAAAGATCACAATCTTTTTCCATATGTGAGGCGTTATTCCAGCCCAGATCAATTGCTTTATTGAGCCATTGGATTGCCAATTGCTGATCACCTGATGAAGCAGCAGAGCATGCGCCGTTATAAACATCCTTTTGGTTATCTTGCCGAATGTTGAAAGCTTCAGTAAATTTTTCTTTTGATTCCTCAAACTTGTGTGCTTTATAAAATTCCATTGCTTCAGATATTAGTACTGAATAACGGTTCTCATTTTGAGCAAACAGAGTATTAATGCTTAGAAAAAAAATAAGTGTTGGAATAAAAACAGATCTCATAGGTGACATCGTTAAAATTTTCTGTGTACAGTAGTGATCATATCGCCATAATAGATCATCCCGTCCGAATCCTTGGCATAGGGCTGGATGAAATAGCCTTTTGAGATATCGGGCAAGGATACTTTTTCGTTAAAAGTCAGGTTTGTGCCGCTAAACTTGCGGTATTGCCATTTTTCATCCGCAATCACCCTGAACCTTATCCCGGTTTCAGTGATCTTCTGACTCCCCTGCACATACACATTTCCTGTAACCGCAAAATTATCAAACAGCTCGCCATTGCTGACCGATACCTTCTGCCAGTTGAGATAAACATCTTTGTTTGGTTTTATGACCCAGGGTGTGCTGCTGTTTTTATGGAAATCAAATTGTACAAAACCGACATTGCTTACAAATTTTTCGAATGGCACAGGCAGGATCTTGTCATCGAATTTATGGGTATTCGTAATTTTCTTCAGTTTGGTGTCGGTTTTCAGGTCCAGATAGCACCGGCTGATATCGGTGTCATAGCAACTGCCGATAAAACTTCCGGCCAGTTCTTTGGCGGAAACGACAACACCTGAAAAGCAGGCTGTTATATCCGACTTGTAATAGGTAGTCGAGCCGACAAAGCCTCCGACATTATTTTCTCCTTTTACATATCCTTTAGCATAACTGTTGGAAATGTTCGTCCGGTATTGTTTTCCGATAAATCCTCCGATGTCGTCTTTACCTTCAATGTAGGCAGTTGTATAACAGTTGGAGACCTCTGCCTGGTTGCTTACACCGGCAAAACCACCGGCAAAGCTCGATTTTGAAGGAGCTCTGTTGCTGAGTTGATCTCCCTGAACAACCATAATTTTTCCGGTTGAATAACATTCTGTAATATTCAGAGCATCCATTTCACCTATAAAACCGCCCAGGGTATTGTAGCCTACCACTTTTGAAGGGGCATAGCAATTTTTTATATCTGATTTATACATAGACGATCCGATCAGTCCCCCCGCTCGCGAAAGACCAACTACTTTTCCTTTTGCAGTGGATAGTTCAAGAGTATTTCCAAACCGCAACAATCCGATGAGGCCTCCTACAGCATCTTCTCCGAAAACATATCCGGAAGCAAAGGTGTTTTTTATGCTCCCCTTGTTGGTGTGCCCGATCAGGCCTCCGATATTCTGATGGCCCGTAACAGCACCATTTGCAAAACAGTTGGTTATAGTCCCTCCTTCGTTTTCACCGGCCAGACCACCCAGATTATTGCTTTTGGGAAAAGCAGTACGATTCGGATTTTCAATACCAACTATGGCTCCTGACGCATAGCAATTGGTGATCAATCCCTTATTCTGCCCTATTAATCCTCCTCCGTTATGGTTGGCGATCACATCTCCCAACGAATAACAATCTGTGATAATTCCGCTGTTGTTGCCGATAAGCCCACCAATGTTATCATTTCCTTCTACATTTCCATCAGCAAAACATTTGGTGATGTTGCTTGCTCCTTCGTTGATCCCGATAAATCCGCCACAATCGTTCTTTCCGGTCACGCTAATATGCGAAAAGCAATTTGCGATCGGAGAATCTATATTTTTTCCAATCAGCCCGCCTGCAGAAGTAGAGGAATAAACTTCACCTGTCGTATAACAATTTGTAATAGCCGAGTTTTCTTCGTTCACGCCGATCAGACCTCCGATCCGGATATTGGCATTTACCGAAGTCGCAGCAAAACAATCCGTTATTTGTGATGCGATGTTACGACCGATAAGGCCTCCATAAACTGTTGACCCTTTGTCTTCCAGTTTGCCGGTTACATTTACCCTGGCACTCGACTTGCTTACAGTGGTTGACTGACACTGGCCTATGAGTCCCCCGTTATACAATCCTTCGTCGCTGATGGCTCCTACGGCCACACATTCCTTCACAACGGATTTTTCAATAGAGCCTACCAGCATACCTGTAAATTTGCTACCCTTACATTTTCCTTCGACCGAACAATTTTCTATGGAAACATTGAAACAATATCCCGACAGGGCACCAATGTATTTATCTCCCTTAACGCGACAGTTTTTTATGTGAATATTTTTGAATACCGCATTGTACGAATAGCCAAAAAGGCCGACAAATTCATTTTCTGAGTCAATGAGATATAACCCATCAATAGAATAACCTTTTCCATCGTATGAACCGCTGAAATAATGCTTTTCATCCGTACCGATGGGTTTGTAATTCTTTTTCTTTTTTTGTTTTTCTTCATCAGGGAAAATAATATCCGCCGTCTGAATAAAATGAGCATGCCAGTCGCCCGGATTATAAAAAAGCATACTCAGATCATCCACACTTTGTATCTGATAGGGATTCTTTGCGGAACCATCTCCTCCTCCGTATTTCCCCTGCGCGGATACAATAAAACAATTAATCAGCAAGCCTAATAAAAAAGTATACTTCATTGAAAAAGTGTTATGTTACCAGTCCTTTGAATTATTGTACTATTTATAATGTAAAATTAGATTTTTTCCGGAAAGAATAAAACTAAAATCCATTAATAATTTGAAAATCAGCTCAATGAATGAACATCTTCCTACTAACGCATAATATGCTTATTTATTGATTTCAGTTCAGGATCCTTACCGGAATCTAATATAGATGTTTTCTGAAACTAATCAATGAAGAACCGGAAGCCTGACAAACAGTTCTTGAAATAGTTCATCAATTTCTTTTTTTGTTTTTGTTAGGAGCTGAATTATAGTCCTCATTCAATTAATCATCAAATATAGAAAGGATCGAGCCTACTGAATCCGAAATATCAAAATCAGGAAATTCGAATGAAGGCCAGTCCAAATCGGGAAATTCAAATCCGAATCCATCATCGATAACCAAAGCATCCAGAACAGACTCAGAGGGTAAAGGCATACCTGTATGGGTTTTCTTTTTAATTTTCAGGATTTCCACATGATTATATGCAAATAGTATATTTGGTCCCAACTCAGAAATTATTTCATTCAATCGTTCCTGTTTCTCTTTCTTGTAATGAAAGAAATTCACATCAATCTCCTGTAAAATCCCTTTTAATCTCTCATACAGTGCTTTCCCGGTTTTTGTTCGTATCATTTTCAGATAATAGAATGGGAATGGATATCTGCATAGCTTATTTTTTCGCAGAGATCCCAATACGAATTTCCTTTTAAAACGGAAATAGGAATAGTCCATTTTACCATATACCATCCTGACCAGTCTGTCAGGTGTCAGCAAAGCGTCTTTCTCTACCGGTTCAGGATAAAACGAATAATGCTCTTTGACAAGATCAAGGATCAATAGATGATAATTTCTTAAATTCGACAAATTACGATCATTGTTTAAATTCAGGATCTCTACATCTGTTTCTTCAAACCGGACTTTTTGTTTTTGCAGCCTTCTGAGAAATAAAAGCTCGATTATCGACAGGATAATTAGTTTCCTTCCGGTCAACTGATACGGATCCATCAATAATTTCGATTCCGAAGGAAACAATTCATTTAATTTTATCATGGGTTAAAAAATTAATACCACACATGTGAAAGATACACAATTGAGTAACTTGAATAAATCACCATACTTCTGTAGGACAGTGTTTTAAACAGATTTCGGTTTTCTTCCCGGGTATTGAAAAATATATAAGCCATGAGCCAGAAGAATACTGAAAATACGATATCCGACAGATCGAACGTGCCAGGCACAAAGCCCAGATATTGAATAATCTCCAGACCAAGAGCATATATCAACGGTATCAGTTCACAATTTACCCTGATTTTTTGAATCCGGATATAAAAACTTTTCGAAGCCAATGTAATACAGAAAATCCATAATCCCTCGGGCATCGAAAACACCATCCAGTCTTGCAATGCCATTTTCTGCTGAATGCCTGTTTTTAGATTTAAATATACATCATGAGAGAATATTGAAATAAAAAGTTTATTTATGACTGTCGCTTCAGGGCGGTAAAAAAGATAAATAAACATACTCACCAGTAAACCTGTAACTATCAGCAAATACTGTCTCCTCATGGTTTTTGCAAAATCAAAAGTTTGTAATAATTAAAATATCCAAGATCATATACTTTTTCCAACCTGAATTTATCAAACATGTTTACATCTTCAATGAAGAAATACGACCGGAAATAAAACAGTTTAGCATACGGACGTATAAGCCGATCAAGATATTTAAGCATACCGGCAGGTGTAAAATGGTTTAAGACATACAGTCGGCCTCCGGGTTTTAACACCCTGAAAGCTTCTTCCAGCATTTTCTCCGGGTCACGGGCCACTGCAATTGTATGCGCAATAACAATGTAGTCAAAACAGGCATCCCCAAATTCCATGTCTTCACCATGCATTTTAAGCAGAACATGCCTTTTTGTGGCATTTTTAGATGCCGCTTTAAGCATGGCTTCCGAGGAATCTATGCCTGTCACTTCATGATTCCCATATCTGTGCAGATGTGCCCCACAACCCACACCTATATCAAGGAGTTTCCCGGCATGGTTCTTTTCCAGTTCTTTAAAAAGGATCTTTTTATGTGATCCGAGAAAAACATTGATCAAAGGATAAAAGCAGGAAATTCTGTTGTAAAATCCCGTACTGTCTCCGATGGTATTATCTGCTGTCATGATCCATAAATAAAATACCCGAAACCATACGAACCTCGTAATCAACCTTTTTTTGCCTACCTGTTGTATCCGTTGTTATATAAAAATCACCAAAATCCGCACCTGTCTCCCGCCCTTCGTATTCATATACATTATTCAGGATCAGGATCTTCCCGAAGTCGTATAGGATATGGATGCTGTTTTGCAGGTACCAGTTCGTACTTGCAGAACCATCAA
>JBNKDZ010000635.1:0-3915 GCA_050288525.1 Cyclobacteriaceae bacterium | reverse complement strand
GGGATGGACGAAGGATTACGTGTAGATGATCCGTTTTCTGAACAGATCAATGTGCCGAGCAATCCAAATCACTACTGGAAATTCAGAATGCACCTGAAAATTGAGGACCTGATAAATGCAGGGTGGTTTAACGACATGCTGCGAAGAATGATATCTGAATCAGGCAGGAGTATATGAGGAAAGAAGACCTGATATATTTTTTTACTGATCAAAACGATGATTAATTTCAGCTTTTAACAATTATTTTTAAAACATGAGGAGGATCTTGATTGTATTGGCCTGTATTTCATTGCTGGCAGTGGGGTGTTCGGAGAATAATCTGCCCCCTTTATTTGAATCAAAAGATTTTTCAGGGATACGGTATCTTCTTGAATTTTACAATTCCGGAACGTTTAAAATGGAGAAGAGACCTGTTTTTCTTGATGTTGAATTACATACAGAAATGTTCGGAAGGTATTCACATTCAGGGGATATGGTATTTTTGGAATACGATTCGATAATTTTTACCGATAAGGATAATAATTCCAAAACACTTCAGAGTGAACCCCGGATCGACACCTTGTATAAAAGAGAAGATGGGTGTATTATCTATCTTCTGACAAAAGAAAATCTGAAAGGATATGAAAAACAAAAAGACAGATTCAAAGGTGTTATTGAGATCTTCCTGAATGCCAATGGATGCAAATAAGATCTTTTGAGAAGGAATTCTATTTGCTGCCTAACTTGGGATTGTTCTTATGTCTTTCAGCATCACGCGAAGATTTTTTTTGAAGATTTTTTTCAAAAGCTTCCGTCAGGTCAATGCCGGTCTGGTTTGCCAGGCAGATGACAACCCAAAGTACATCTGCCAGTTCGTCAGCCAGTTCTGTCTTCTGGTCGGATTTTTTCTTCGATTGTTCACCGTATTCCCGGGCAATCACCCTGGCTACTTCACCTACTTCTTCTGTAAGGATGGCCATATTGGTCAGTTCGTTAAAATAACGCACTCCGACAGTTTTTATCCAATGATCAACTTTTTCCTGTGCTTCGCTGATTTTCATTTATTAATCGGTTTATTTTTTGTCTTTTGTGTCAATTATTATGGTTACAGGTCCATCATTAAGGAGCTCAACGTCCATCATTGCTCCAAATGTTCCTGTCTGAACCGGTTTGCCCAAATCTGTTTCGATCTTTTTGATAAATGCTTCATACAAAGGTATGGCGATATCCGGTGTCGCGGCTTTAATATAGGAAGGTCTGTTCCCTTTTTTTACGGATGCGTGGAGCGTGAACTGGCTGACCAGGAGTATGTCTCCATCTGTATCCAACAGGCTCAGGTTCATTTTTCCTTCCGCATCATTAAAGATCCTCAGATTGATTATCTTTTTGCTCAGCCAGGTGATATCATCTGTATTGTCCGCCTCTTCAATTCCCAATAGGATTAAAATGCCGTTTTGGATTGATCCTGCTACAGATCCGCTAATGGATACACTGGCGTGAGATACTCTTTGTAATACTGCAATCACGGTAAATTTATTTAAGTCCTGAAATTGAAAATTATATAGGCCTGATTCAAGTTCTGTTAGCGAATTTTTTGATGTCAGAGGAGGCTATTCCTTCATTTTCGATATTCTGTCCGATTCATAGATGGTAAGTCCGTGTTTGATTTTTTCAGCGGCTTTGACCATTACATCGGCTACCGTTTTGGCCTGAACAGGCCGGTATTTCTTAAGCCCCAGGATAAAGAATGGCTGGAGTATCTGCATCATTGCTTTGCCAAAGAGCTCACCTTTTCGTTTTTCACTTCGTTCTCCAAGCAATAAGGAAGGTCTGAATATATTGAGAGAGTCAAACCCCAGATTTGATATTTCCAGTTCCAGTTTCCCTTTTACCTGACTGTAAAAAAAGAATGATTTCCTGTCTGCCCCTATTGATGAAATCAGATTGAATTGTGGACATTTATTTTCCAAAGCCATCCCTGCAAGTTGATAGGGGTAGGTAAAATCCACTTTATAAAAGTTGTCTTTTGATCCGGCTTTCTTCATTGTGGTTCCAAGGCAACAAAATATCCTGTCGGCTTTAATTATGTTATGGTACTTTTCCAGATCCTCAAAGTCTATGATATGTTCTTCCAGCTTTTTATGTTGGATATGTGTGTTTCTTCGTACAAGGGTGATCACTTTTGCGTAATCCGGATCATCAAGAAGCAATTTCAGTAATTCTTTTCCAACAAGACCTGTGGAACCGGCTACGAGCGCAGTTTTTTTCATGTGTTTAGAATTTCATGATAAGCGAATATCTCCTAGATATCCGGACTTTCATTTTCTGTCATTAAAAATAGTTCAATATCCTTATTCAGACTTTTATACACCATAAGAATAATAGAGATATCATCAATAAAACCTGTTACAGGGATAAAATCAGGTAAAATATCCAGAGGCATCAGGAAATATATCAACGCCCCGCAAATCAGAATTATCGATTTCCAGGGGATTTCCCGATATTGGCCGGTTATATAGGCTTTAAGCATCCTCAGTAAGGTCCTTATTTTGGCGAAATGACTCTTCAGACCTTTTTTATTTTCATTTAAGTCATCCATTTTTTCCTGCACCGAATCCATCATAATGGATACCTGATCCGGTTTGTCCAGCAATTGAATTGCTTTTTTCAGCGCTTCCTGAAAAAGTATGTTTCCGGATAATTTACTCATTTTAAAATACGTCTTTTATTTCTTCCTTTACCATTGTTAGTGTACCGGCGATGATGTCAACCTCCCTGCGCTCCATTTCATTAAATATCTCTTTTGCCAGTTCTATTCCTTTTGCGTTTTCTTTTTGCTTTTCCGCACTGGTGTTAATTAGTGCAATAACATCTTCTACAGTATGCTTTATTTGCTGCCACGTTCCATCGCTTATATACACCTGTTGTGAAAGGTTGTGATTAAATTCATTTCGTATTTCGGCAATCATGAGATGCTGAAGTTGCGGAGCAGTAAGCTGAGGGTCATTCAGGCGTAAAATCAGGTTATTGGGTGATATCCTCTCAAGAAAAAGGCATATCCGTTCAAATGCCTGGAGCCGAAAGGTAAGTACATTCTTGCTGTTTTCGGTTTTGTATTCGATCATGGCTTTTTTCAAATCTTTCTGAAGAATGGATGTCATTGTCAGATACATCGCATAAAGCACCAGCCCTGCAGGCAACAAGATTTTTCCGAATTCAATTATTATTTCCATAAGTCATCTAACAATTTATAAAAAATGGTGTTCACTTATCAAATTAATTAATTTTATACAGATATTCCTAGAATGTTTTTTATTTGAGATAATAAAATGATGAATGTAATGCCATTTACCATTACCGACAGGGCTTTTCAAAAGATTATTTATTTCCGGGCACAAAAAGAAGTTCCTGACACATATGGGATACGGATTGGTGTAAAAAGTGCCGGATGTGGCGTGGCTTCCAATACCATCGGATTTGATGAAAAGCAGGAAGGAGATCTTGTGATGGAAAAAGAGGGACAGGTTATTTTTGTTAATAAAAAACAATTGCTCTATCTGGCAGGTAAAACGATAGATTACATCACCAACAACGATTCAGAAGGATTTATATTTCTTGAAAAGTAAGCGATATTTGCGCCGCCATCTGTTGAATTTATTATTACATTAGAAGCACTGGATGACGAAGGGAAGTGGATACTTCTCGATTCCCGGAATAATGTCGAAAATTCGAGTCTCTCTAATGAATCAGCCTATAAAAAGTATCGCATCACATTCAGTACTGTCAATAACGGCCGGGCTGAAGTGGAATTGTATACGCTGAATTTTGGCCGGCAACCGATCATTATGAACTGATTTATATTTTGAGTCCCGTTGAAATATTTTAACTGGACTTTTTTCTATCCGTTCAAATAGGCGAAAAGCTCCATCAACATTG
>JBNKDZ010000634.1:0-7104 GCA_050288525.1 Cyclobacteriaceae bacterium | reverse complement strand
TAGGAGAAGCACCCGGATAGGCGACAGAAATGGAGATATTTCGTTGATCCCGTTCCGGGAAGAACGACATTTTTACATTGCTATATCCCAGCAGGCCAAAGACACAAATAGCCAGAATTATGAGATTGGCAAAAATCGGATATCTGACAAACCATTCGACAATTGATCTCATTTCTCTTCTTTATTTAATATTTTCACGGTCATTTTATTGCTGGCATTGGCAGGAGCATCTGTCACAAGCAGATCACCCGGATTAAGGCCATTTATTATGACGCTATCCTTTTCGATTTTTAGCAGATTAATGTTTTTGGCAGTTAACAAGGTGTCATGTTCAACAACAAAGACTTTGTTGTTATTCTGAATGATCTTTCTCGGAACCTTTATCGCTTGTTTTATTTCTTTGCCGGGAATGACGGCTTTAAGATACAATCCGTCATATAGTGGATTCTCTTTATTGTAATTAAGTGCTATATAAACGATAATTGAATGTGTATTGGGATCCACATAATCGCCTATCCTTGCCACGGACCCATACCATGTATTCATTCCATCTTCTGACACTACTTCAACCGAAGTGCCTTTTTTTACCCATTTGATGTCCTGTATCTCAACCGGGACTTCCAGCTCAAGTTTATCTGTTCGGATGATTCGGGCGATGTTGGTACCCGGATTTACAACTGTTCCGATTTCGCGACTTACTGTTGCAATACTGCCAGAGTATGGTGCATAAATGTGGAATTTACGAAGATTGTCTTCCAGGCTTTTAATGGAATAGTATTCACTAAGAAGGTTCTTGGAAGCCAGGAATGTTTTTTCTTTGGACGATTTTGGTTTTGGATGTGGTGGGAGCTCTTTTTCGAGATCGATTTCATCGAAATATTTCTTCCACATATCATAACTTTCCGCGAAGTCGTATTTTATGTCCGGAAGTGTCGTTGCCAGCATATTCAGGAACTGACTTTTCCGGGCAAGCACATTCAGACGTGTGTCAACATCATAAATTGAGCAGAGCAGTTGTCCTTTGGAGAAATTCGCCCCTTCCTTAAACTCAATGTTGCCCTTTAATAATTTTCCGCCTACTTCAGCGATTAGATCGAGGGGTTGAGAGGATCCTACCCGCCCAAATGCCGAAACTTCAGTTTTCAGATCTGAATACTCAACATTTTTTACGGTAACATAGTTAACAACTTTTTGGGAAGGTCTGACAGGCGGAAGCTTTTTCAGGCTTATCAGATATAACATCAGGAGGAAACCTACGGCAATGATTATCACGACCACAAGCCCTGTAATAATTTTTTTATTTATGTTCATGTTGTTTATAATTCTAAAACACTTCTTTAAAATTCAAACCGCAAGTTGGCATTTTTTTTAATGGGATTAAAACGAATTTCGACCAAATGACCATAATATGATGTTATATGAAGTATTCGTTATGTAAATGGTCACAGGACAGAAAATTCATGGTAAAATTCAAACCATCCATTAATCCTGGTTATACACTTCAGCCTCTGTTATTGGTTAAAGTCAATATCGCATTGTTTCTGCTTTCATATGGGTGCCGGAATATTCAACATTGAAAAAAGGTAGATTGTTATTGGTTTTGAGAATTAATTGCCTGACTATGAAAAGTTTGATCTGTTTTTTAAATTGGGGCCATATTTCATAAAATTATAACAAAATGATCTGTCCTAAACTATTTTTTTTGTGTTTGACCGCACTTTTAATTCACACGGTTGAAGCACAGTATGACACTCTGAAACCCGGCAAACAAACATCTCATTATTTTGAGATGTCCGATGGTAATAAAATCGGATTTTTGCTTTACCTGCCTCAGAATTATTCTGCAGATAATGAAGAAAAGTACCCTTTACTGATGTTCCTTCATGGAGGAGGTGAACGGGGGAGTCAGCTGGATTCTGTAAAAAGACACGGACCACCAATGATCCTGGAAAAGGGCGGGGATATGCCTTTTATTGTTGTATCTCCCCAATGTCCCGATACAGCACACTGGGAAACTGAGTGTCTTGAAAAGCTTCGTCGGCATATAGTGGAAAGTTTAAAGGTGGATTCCGATCGGATGTATCTTACCGGACTGAGTATGGGAGGCTACGGCACCTGGGCTTACGCTATGGAATATCCTGAATTGTTTGCTGCTATTGTGCCGATTTGCGGAGGAGGGGAGAAAGATAAAGTATGTGTACTCAGAGATGTGCCAGTTTGGGCTTTTCACGGGGCGAAAGATAAGACGGTACTTCCCGAAAAGGCTCAGGAGATGGTCGATGCACTGAAAGCATGCGGAGGAAATGTGAATTTCAAGGTTTATCCCGAAGCCGGACACGATTCCTGGACAGAAACCTATAATAATCCGGAGCTTTATAGTTGGTTACAGGAACAGAAAAGGGGCAATTCAGGGATAATTGTTAAGAAACAGCCGGATCCAAAGGGGGGTATGTCAGGCTTTTACAGATTTTTAAGTCGAAAGCTGAAGTATCCAAAAGAAGCAAGAAAAGCAGGTATCAAAGGTAAGGTTTTTGTCCAGTTTTTGATTGATGAAGAAGGAAATATTGTTAAGGTAAAAACGATCAGAGGACTACATCCTTTACTTGACAAAGAGGCTGAAAGGATTATTATCAAATCATCACCATGGAATCCCGGGATCGATAATTATGGAAATCCTGTAAAGGTTGTTATGATACTACCAATTATTTTTAAATTGTAAAATATTGACAATTCGTAATTAGCATAACGTTTCTTGGTGTCTGTCCTTCACAAGAATAACGTTTTATAATCAGTCTCTCACTTTGCTCATGCTTACAACTGCTCTTTTGCAAATGCCTCCGATGGGAGGGTTGAATTTGTAAATGGCAATTTCAATGTAGGTGATAAGCGGAAACTCATTAAAGACAGAACGCATAATACGATCTCCGATGTTTTCGAGCAATCGGGAAGGCTTTTTCATTTCCAGTCTGACAATATTGTATAGGTCCTGATAGTTTATGGTCTCAGACAGTTTATCATCATGCCCGGCTTTTTCCAGGGATGTTTCCACACTTATGTCCACGCCATATTTATTGCCGATCTTTTGTTCTTCGTCGTAATATCCATGAAAAGCGAAGAATTCAAGCCCTTCCAGTGTTATCCTTCCCATAATTTAGTCGATCATATCAAAAAAGGACTTTTCAGCGTCTCCGTTTTTTTCTCCTTTTTTATCTTTGTCAGGAGATGGCAGGTTTTTTTCCTGAGGTTGTTCTTCCGGAGACTCATCGTCTTCAGCAACAACTTTTATATTTTTCAGATCGTAATTGTCAGCATACTCACGGGCTTCTTTAATGAATTTGTCGATGTTGAGCGCATCTTTTCGTTCATTGAATTTCTGTACCCTGTCCAGGGTTTCAGAAGCCAGATTTCTAAGGTCGGATATCAGACTTTCTTTCAGGGCAAGGGCAGAGTGGAAATTCTGTTCCAGTGTCTTGACCTCACTAAGCATATTGGCGATAATGGATTTGACCTGTGTTTCGGTTTTATCAATGATCATCGCCGATTTGGCTTTTGATTCCCGAAGGATATTTTCAGCTTTAAGCTGGGTTTCCTTTAGTTGTAATTCGGCAGCTTTATTTGCCTGCTGGATCATGTTGGCACCGGTATCTTCAGCTGTTTTCAGCGTCTTGTACAAGGAGTTCTCCACTTCCCTGAGTTTGGTGATCTCTTTTTCAGCTGCGTCAAGCTTTATCTTTGACTCCTTGATTTCGTCAAGCGTCTTTTCCCATTCTTTGGAAAGTGTCAGAAGGAAGGCATTGACTTCGTCTTTGTCATATCCCCTGAATACTTTCTCAAAGGCTTTCTGTCGTATTTCAAGTGGAGTAATTTTCATCGCTTTCGAATATCATCAAAATTTAAAATATCACACGCTTTTATTATATAAATGGCAAAAGCCACTAAAAATTATTCAAATATTAATAAATAAACTGCAAATCCCAAACAGATATTGTATTATCATCGCTTCCGCTTATAAGGTAATCGTTAAATCCGGACCAGAGTACCTTGTTTACGGATGAAGTATGTCCGTTATGCCTGGATGAGTCTATTACTTTAAGCAATCTGAAATCATCTGAAGACCAGATTTTGACCGTCTTGTCCATGCTTCCTGAGGCAAATAATTTACCGTCTTTCCGGAAGGATATGGAGTTCACAGCGTACATATGTGCTGCTATCGATTCTTTCAGGATATAGTCGTTGTTAATATCCCAGACTTTTATTTGTGCATCCCTGCCGCCACTGATCAGTACCTTTCCGCGAGGAGCGTATACCACGGAAAAAACAGATAGCTTATGAGCATCAATCCGGTATTTTTGCTGGTAATTTTCCAGGTCAAGAATCCGAATGGTATTGTCGCTAAGTCCAAGTGCTATTTCGTTTTCTTTTTTACAGATATCTATGGACCGAATACTTTTATCAGACAACTTTATTTCTTTCAAAACAGTGAATTTCTCAAAACTGACGATATATAGACTTCCGTTACCGGTGGCAACAAATAGTTTGTCGTCATGGTGTTTAATGTCAAATATCTGAGTTTTTGTCAGTCTCAATGAATGGATTAACGTTTTTTCCCGGACATCTATTTTGTATATCCCTTCAAAGTTTTTACCAATGACAAGCGAATGGAACACGGCAAAATAGTGTAAGGCATAAATTGATTTATCAACCCGGGCAAGCTGTTTGCCCTGATCCGGGTCGTTCAGGTCCCATTCTGCGATCAGGCCGCTCCCGTCTGCAGAATACAGAATATTTCCCTCAGGCCCTTCGGCTAATGTATAGATACCCTGGCTGTGACCGGTATAATTCCGGATCTTTTGTATGGTTGGTGACGGATGATTTTTCAATTTTTATTAAAACTTACTTATATTGGAAAAATAAATAACATATTTTTGACTTATCCTTTCGTTTTTGCAAATTATGATAAAGTTTTTTTGAAGAGGATATTTTTGATGCAATTTCGGAAAAATTAATCTTTAGATAAAATATGCCAATACTGAAACTCGATAAAATCAATAATAATGCCTATTGGTGCATGTGGGAGATCACGGAGACTGTTGATGAACTTAAAAGGAAGATCATACTATCGGAAGGAGGCATCAGAGAACTCGAGAGTATCAGTCATATGGAGAAGAAAAAGGAACGTCTGGCTGCCAGGTGTTGTGTACAGGCACTTGTCAGAGAGACTAAAAATGAATATTTGGGGATCATGAAAGATGCTCATGATAAACCATATCTGATTGATTATGGTTTTCATATTTCTATTTCGCATTCCTTCCCTTTTGCAACGGCTATCCTTCATAAAAAGTTGCCGGTAGGAATTGACATTGAAAAACCACAGGAGAAACTTAAATCTATCGCCAACCGCTTTCTGAACGATATTGAATATAAAGATAGTGGTCTGGATGTCCATAAATTGTGTGTTTACTGGACGGGGAAAGAGGCAATTTTTAAGCTTAACGGTAAAAAAGGATTAAATTTTAAACGGGATATCCGGATATTTCCATTTGAAATGAAAAAAAGAGATGTTATCCGGTCAGAGTTTATTCTTAAAGGTAAGTCGATAAAAGCGGCACTCAACTACCGGGAAATGAAAGGGCATATAATCAGCTACTGTTTTTGAAAGGCTTTTCTTCAGGCATCCCTTTCTCGGATTTAATGAATTAATCATATATTTTTGCTTTCAAAGTTATTGATATGAAAATTATTTCATGGAATGTGAACGGGATCAGGGCGATTCTTAAGAAAGGATTTATCGGGAATATACAGCAGATCGATCCGGATATCATATGTTTGCAGGAAACAAAGGCAACTCGTGAACAGGTTAAAGATACGGTTGCTTTAATGCAAGGCTATCATATTGTTGCCAATGCTTCAAAAGGAAGAAAAGGGTATTCAGGAACTGCAATTTTATCAAAAGAGAAGCCACTTTCTGTTACCTATGATATGGGAATTGAAGATCATGATCAGGAAGGAAGGGTAATATCAGCCGAATATGAAGCATATTACCTGGTGAATGTTTATGTGCCCAATTCGGGAAGTGGTCTGGCACGTCTTGAATACCGGAAAGAATGGGATGGCGACTTTCTGAAGTATTTGAAAGCGTTGGAAGTACATAAGCCGGTGATCATATGCGGAGATTTAAACGTCGCTCATCAGCCTATTGACCTGGCACGCCCAAAATCAAACTACAACAAAACAGCAGGATATACCCAGACAGAGATTGACGGATTCAGCAGATTTCTTGATCAGGGATTTGTTGATACTTTCCGGCATTTTTATCCGGAAGAGGTGAAATATACCTGGTGGAGCTTCCGTATGAATGCACGTGAAAAAAATATAGGCTGGAGGATCGATTATTTTCTTGTGAGTGAAGCTTTGGTGCCGAAGATCCGGGAGGCGTTTATTTTAAATGAATATGAAGGATCAGATCATTGTCCGTTAGGGATCATCATCAACTAAGTCTAATATATTTCAATATGAATATGATCATCATGTCGCACGGATTGACATCCTTGATATCGTACTTTTCCGTTCCCTTCCAGTCCGAATCGTTTTTTGAGATGCGGTTCGATAAAAACCTTCTTTACCTTCGGATGTTCAATGATCAGTTCGACAAGTTTCTGAGTCTTGGTCTCCTGAAGTTGATACCTGTTTTCGTCGGCAAATGAAAATATTCCGGCAAAATCATATTGCCAGAAACCTTTTTCTATGCAATTGGCCGGTTGATCGATCTCATTTAGTCTGGGTTCTACATAAAAACCATATCCGAGCATGGTAGGTGTTTTACCGTTGAGATCTGTATTGGTATGTGTGTCGGTATAAAAGAAGGCCAGATCTATTTTTTTTCCGTCATTATGACTCAGGTGTGGTAACAGGGGGAATCCATCCATAAAAGGTAGGTTCCCATCCAGATATCCGATGGTTTGCCCTGGATAGATCTGCTGATATTGTGCAGTAATATCTTTTATTGCAGTATATGTTTCCGGACGTATATAGTGGCGGTTCAGGAGGCAGGTGATGAAGGATACAGGGGCAAGATTCGCTTCTTTAAAAATGGGTAAAGGCATT
>JBNKDZ010000633.1:0-13689 GCA_050288525.1 Cyclobacteriaceae bacterium | reverse complement strand
AAACCATGAAGAATAAGATCTTATTTGTCGTAAGTGTCATATTTGGTATTATGCTTATCAATGCCGGACTGAACAAATTTTTCAACTATATGCCGATGCCGGAAAACATGCCGGAAGAAATGATGAAGATCATGACAGCTTTTGGTGATATCAGATGGCTGATGCCCCTGGTTGGGATAACAGAGATTATTGGTGGTATTCTTTTTATTCCCAACAAGTTCAGGGCTCTTGGGGCCATCATTATTTTGCCGGTTATGACAGGTATTGTGGTGCACCATCTTGTATTGTCACCGTCAGATTTGGCTATGCCTCTTGTATTGTTCGGAATAAACGTATGGGTGATTATTGAGAATTGGAAGAAGTATTTGCCAATGGTACGGTAAAAGGTGTTTTGAGGAATTATTTTATCTCCTTTCTAAAGAAAATAACCAAAAATATCCCAAGGATTACCACAATTATAAGTCCGATTGCATAGGGAATATACCATGTAGTAGAATATATATCCGTTTCTCCATAATACACAAAAGCTGCCCAGAAATAGGGTGATTTGTTGCTGTTTGGGATATCCTTATTGCTGAGATAATCAATTTTTGCCTGATGCAGAGCGCGTGCTTTGTTTTGGTGATCTGAATAAGACTTATAAAAGTCGGACATAAGAAGGGAGGTAGCGTGATCATTGACTTTCCATAAAGAAAATATCAGATTCTGTATCCCGGCATATTGAAATCCCTGTGAAAGGCTGGCAGGGCCCTCTCCTTTATGTAGATTTCCAATACCTGTTTCACACGCGCTGAGAACAATTAATTCGGCGTCAAATTGTAGCCCATAGATCTCAGGCAGGTACAAGGTGCTGTCAATAAATCCAATGGAGGGAGGCTTCAGGGTATCATCTGCATTGGCATGGGTTGATAAGTGTATGATGTCATATTGATTGTTCTGGTTAATAAAGGTGTTTTTTGTTGCCTTATCATGATAAAAGAAATCTCCTTTAAAATGCGATTTCAGATAATTTGCTTCCTCCAGGGAATAACGCAGTTCCTTGTTGCTGTTTTCAAATACAGGAAAAACACCCAGAATATGTGGTGAAGGTTTTACTTTTTTGTCTGTGTGCCGGAGGTATATTACTGCGCTGGGCTGATACGAGATGATATACTTTTTGATCAGATACGGGAGATGTTCATAATAGATGCCGTTTGATGGTTCAAATAGCAATGCTTCAAAAGGCAGAAAATTCAATCTGCCATCCGGGATAATGATCAGGTTGGTAGACGGATCATCCGACAATGGAATATGAAGTTCTTTAAACAGGGAGCAGGCAAGGGAGGTATAAGTTTGCAATTCGTTGTTGATTTTGGAAGGATCAGAGAACAGGTTGGTAAATGCGTCCATTTTGCTTTGTATACCAGAGACGCTATCAATCTTATGTACATCCACAAAATCCGACCCTATTGTAAAAACAAAAATATAATTGTTCCCGGAAAAGTATTCCATAAGGATGCTGTTGTTCTTTTTCAGTTTCTTTTGAATGGTGTTAATATCCCATTGTGTTGTTGTTGATTGTGAATGTATGTAGTGACCGTATTTTTCTTCCAGCTGTTCAGTTACTTGCTTAAGTGCCAGTGTGATGTCATTTTGTTGTCCGATCAGATTGTTAACAAGTGATGTGTCAGATTGTTGTCCTTTTAGCTGTTCCTGTATTAGGGCATTTTCCAGCCATGCTTTTTTTGCTTTAAGTTTGTTCTCTGTTTGCTGGAGGGGCTCATTTTTATAGCGCTGCTGAAGGTATTTCTTTTGGATATTCTCTTTCAGAACAACGGCCTTGGTTCTTTCTGCTGCTTCAAAAGCTTTGATCAGGTATTGGCGATCACCATTTTGCTCAAATAATGTATTGAGCAAATTAAGAACATTTTCTGTACGGGACCGGTTTTCTTCCTGTTGATAAAACTTGGCATCCTGGTAGTTATAGGTCTCACGGAGCTTTTCTTCCACATCAAAACTTAATGTATAACTGTCAATTGCTTTTTGGAGTTTGCCGGTTTGAATAAATACCCCAGCCATTCCATCAAGAGCTTCTTTAAGAGCATTTTCCGAATAAAACATATCAGGATCAGGCAATTCAGTTACTATTTGTGGTAAATAATCAGGTAAAACAGCCTGTAAGGCAAGAGAATAATTATTGAGAGATTCCGCATACCTGTGAAGATCCTGCAATATTTTTGCCTGTTGTATATACAGCTTTGCCTTTTCCCTGGGAGGAAAAAGGTCAAGATGATTATGTATATTTTTCAGGATCTCTAAAGCGCTTTTTGCATCTCCTTTTTTTTGATATATCAATGATCTTGTTTCCCATGCTTTTAATAATTCAACAGATATTTCTTCTCGTTTTAAAATATGTATTGCTTTTTCAATGCATATTTCAGCGTTTTCGATTTCATTTACGGATAGATAATTTATAGCCAGATTGGAGTGTAACAGTCCGTTTCGACGGGAATCGGTTTTGTTTTGTTTAATTCCTTCATTCAGTAACTGGATTGCCTGTTGGTATCTCTTCGTACAGTTATAAACAATGGATAAATTTATGATCGCCGAAATGTGCTGGTCATCGCGGGACATATGCATATAATTTTTTATAATATGCTCAGCACTGTTATAGTCACCCAGCATGGTATAATAGTTGCCAAGTGGTTTAAGGCAATATTCAATGATATCAAAATCTTGTAATTGTTGGTCCTTATATGTTTTCCAGGCATTTTCATAAGCATCTATTGCCACATAAATATTGCCTGATAATGCCATATAATACCCTTTGTTACACATTAGAATTACCCAGGCTGTAAATTCTTCAGAAGATTTTAATTCCCTCCAGAGGGCTTTTTCACAGTTTTCAAAGAGATATAATTTTTCTGCTTCAGGATTATCAAGAAAGCTATCGAGGCAGGCATACATAAAGGAAGTTGCGTCATCATCCAATCGATATTTCTCCAGGTCAATTCCCGTAGAAGGTTTTTGTGCATATAAAAACCCATAACATAGCAGGCATAAAAATATCAGGACAACTTTTTTCATCATGTATCTTCCTTATCGCAATATATGCACCTTTTCCAAAGTTTCCGATTTTGGAAAAGCTTTCATCAGCAGCCTGACTGCATTTGCCATTCACATGTCCCTTGCTCCTTGTTCCTTTTTTAAAACTTCCAGGTTGCATAAAGCTGGCAGTGTGCATACGGTTCACCAAAATTAAGGATATACCGGGCACCTATACATGGACCGATACGTATTGACCCGACTGTCAGATCAAGAAAGATACCGGTATTGAACGTGTTGTATCGTGTTTTTTCCTCTGTTTTATGGAATATGTCCCGCTCTTCGTTGCGTTGCCATACTTCCAGATCATTCATATTCCAGTTTTCACCAACCGTGGTCAGGGTCTCTTTTTGCCGTATCTTGGTATGTATTTGCAAACCGGTTCCGAGGGCAAAAAAGTCGGTCAGGTTATAGCGATACGAGGCTGGTACGATGTACAGGGATATTTCATTGTATTTGTAGGTTTCAGTCATATCCCATCGTTCCGGATAATTTAGCGTGTCGCCATCGTTGTATATCGTATATTCATTTACTTCCGAACCGGCGTAGGATCCAAAATCGGTCATGAGCTCTGCCTGAAAGTAGCCCCTATATGATTTGTAGGGCGATAGAGTAAGCCCGAAGAAAAATCCGCTGCTCTTATCAAGCTTCGGGAACATGCTGTAACCGGCCTTTACGCCCAGTGATAATCCGGGATTGAAACGTGTCCGGGTGTAGTTGGTGTTGACTGGTTCATTATTGTCAAAAATAATAGCTGTTCGGCATTTGGTTATTTTTTTGGGAATCTTTTCCCTGAAGCCTATGGAATATTTTACAAATCCTTTGGTTGAATCTTTTTTATGAACATTTTTTTGCCTGGTTCCTGGAAGGTGTACGTTATGGAAAATAAAGGAAACCTGGTCGCCGTTTTGAATGGTATCCAGACAACTAATCCCATGCTCTTGTCCTTTTAGACATGTTACACACTTTGGATACATATCAACAATTTCTATAGAGCCGGGATCGAGCAGATTGGCGATGTCGACATCAAGCCGGATGGAGTTTGCCGGACCTTGCCCATTATTTTGGAATCTTACTTTATAGTTTAATTTTTTATTTCTGAACCAGCGGTAGCTGATATGAGAATCCGAAACAGACATTTTGTTCGGATCATGAGACTTTACAATCTCCATTTCCAGATCCCGGATCTTGTGGTTTTCATATTCTTTGTCAGGGATGAAAATACCACGGATTTTTATGATGGCACTTGTATCTTTCAACATCTCAGGTGGAGTTTTCAGGGTGAAAAACATATTGCGTTCTTCATCCGGCTGCATATCATAGAATCCGAATATGTTAACATCTTTGAAAGAAAATTTTGCTTCATCCAGTGTTTGGGAGAGGCTGGTATTATCTTTTTCATAGGGAGGCAGGTAATTTAAATTCCCTGAAGCTGTTGATGCTGTAAAGTATCCGTTTTCCGGGAGGTTGCTGGCAGAAAATCCCGGCTCAATAAGTTCCGTCTCACCATGATAACTTCGTATGTCTGTTATTTCGAAATTATTGATCTTATAATTTTTTTCATTATAAAATACATATAGTTTACCACTGGCCGGATAAGGAAGCTGGTTTTTGTAGCTCAAGATCATGACCATTTCTTCATCCGGCATGGGTTCCCTGTTTTTTTGAAGCTGGAATCCGTTGTACTCATCCAGTTCAGATCCGGATGTTTCTGGATCATACACCAGGTGCTGGACAGGAACTTTTTTTGGTCTGCTGGGAGGAGGTTTGCCGTTATCGTAGTTGTTTGTAGCCCATAGCCGGGCAGTGTATTCACCAGTTTCATTATAAACATGGACAGGCTTCTCGTCAAAGCTGTAGGTGCCGTCTCCAAATTCCCAATAGTAGGTATAAAACGCTTCAGGAGCTCCTGCAATTGGCTCCAGAAGTGGAGTAAGGGAGGTAAAAGATACTTTATTATCCTGAATGTCGTAGTTGATAAATACCTTTCTCCAGGCAGTATCATAAACACTTTCCTGACAATTGGCAGGGTAAAAATAAGCCGTCAGGAAAATTAAAAACAGGCATGATCGAAGCTTCTTCATAATGGGTAAACGCATCAACGTTTTTAAAATTACCAGGTTAATACATGAATACCAAATCAATTAAATTCAGTGGTATACAATTTAATTAAACAGGTGATAGCCGGCACCGCAAGTGGGAAGGGCCGGCTATTCCTATCAATCGAACTAATGAATAATTTTTATTACGGCAGACTATTGATCAGATTGGTCAGATCATTTGAGGTTGTAGGACTTAACTGGCCGATCAATTCTATATGATTATTTACAATGGTAGCAGGCTGAATGGCATAATTCCATTGATCATCAACAATAGAGACGACAATGAAATGTACTTCAAGACCTATAGGTATCAACCCATAATGTTCGGTGAATAATCCGGCAGTTTCATCATATACATCCATCCTGGCAAGTGCAGTAGGCTCACCATCATAGGAAACATAAACAGCACAATTGGTATCATCATAACCTTCAGGAACATCAACAAAAATGGTTGTTTTTGGCCTTGGATCGCTATACCATTTATCAATATTTGTCCAGCCAAACTGTGATTGGAATACTCCGTATACACCGTCTCCTTCATTTCCTTCCATAAATTCCAGACCATTATCCTCTTCTTCCCAAATGATGTCGCAGTTTTGTTGTTCATCACAATTTTGTATACCTCTGAATATTCGCATATCCTGGTCGAATACTTCAGCTGGTACCTGTATTTCAAATGTGCCATTTGGTTTGAGTTGTTTTCCGTCTTTTGTTGCATTAATAAAAAATTCACCTCCGGAAATAAGTGTAGCAATTTTGCCGTCTGCATTTCTTCCTATCGGAGCTATATTATTCATGAGCATGTCTGCTTTATTAAAGATCTCGATCAACTCGACATCTATATCGCCTGTTACTTCAACATCCTGGTCGTCAAGAAAGGCTCTTGTATGAAAAACAACCCGGATTCCCTGAGCACCAATAATGGTTCCTCCATTTAAGCCGTCAACAGTAAATTTTTGCGTTGCAGCTGCAAGGTTTTCTTCAATTTTTTCCTGAAGGGCTTCACCATCAGGCAGTTTTGGTGCAGGTTTTTCATCATCTTTTTTACAGTTTGTAAATAGTACTGAAATAAGTATAGTCAAGATAAGGTAGTTGATAAATCGTAGATTTTTCATGATTAAATTGTTTTTGTTTACATGACCAGATCAACCAGGTAAAAAATTGTTACCCTTTTTTTTAGTATTTTTATTTTTTATTCTTCTTTTTGCTAAAAATGAGGTATTTATGATTCTGATTTTTAAACATGAAAGGACCGACTCCGCATAGTGATCAACGATATATTGAAGCCTTGTTGACCAACGACCATAAGGTGATAAAGGAGATCTATATGAAGTTTTCAGGAAAAGTGGTTGCGTATGTCCAAAAAAACAACGGGGACATTTCTGATGCTAGTGATATCATTCAGGAGACATTGATGACCATATTCCGGCAGGCATATCAAAAAGAACTGGTGCTTACCTGTCCGTTTGATGCTTACTTTTTTTTATTATGTAAAAGGAAATGGCTGAACAGACTGAAAAAGAATTTTAAAAATGAGGTAACAATTGATGATAACCTGACATCTATCAGTGACGATTCTGAAGATTTGGTACGGGAAACTGAAATATACGAGAAGAAAAACGAGCTTCTGGAATCCAAATTTAAAGAGTTGGGTAAAAAATGCAGGAAATTGCTGAAGCTGACTTTAACCATCAAATCGATGGAAGAAGTGGCAAAAGTCCTGGGTGTTACCTATGGGTATGTCCGAAAGAAAAAGTCCTTGTGTATGGGACAGTTGACAAAGCTGGTACAGGCCTCAAATGCGTATAAAAACCTGAAAGATCTATAGCGATGGAAGACGAAATATATGTACTTATCGATAGTTACCTCAACAAAGAACTGACACAGGAAGAGGTGCAAGCTTTCGAGAATCGCCTGAAAAACGATCCTGAACTGGCGCAGTTGGTTGATACTTATCGGGATATTACAAAACATATAACTGTCAGAGAAGCCCGAAAAGGTGATGAAAAAACATTGAAAGAAACACTTTCTAACATTTCAGAGGTTATTCTCAAAGAAGAAGAAAGAGAGACTACGGCAGGAAAGCAAGTTTCATTAAATCGTTTTTACTGGGTGGCGGCAGCAAGTGTATTTCTGGTTGGTGTTGCTTTTCTGTATTACAGCCATTTCATTTCCTATCCTGTATATAGTGAATATGCTTCACATGATCCCTTAGCTCTGACTGTACGGGGGGATGAAGATTCCCTTAAACTTAAAGCAGAGGATACATTCAATCAGGGAGATTACATATTATCCATTGATTTTTTGTCAGAATTGCTCAGAAATGATCCTGAAAATACCCGGTTACAGTTGTACCTCGCTATAGCATTGCTGGAGGCTGACCGGTATAATGAAGCGAAAAGCTATCTGGACCCGATCAGGCAGGGACAGTCGGTTTTCAAAGATAAGGCGATATGGTACCTGGCTTTAAGCAATCTGAAGCAGAAAAAATATAACCAGTGTAAAAAATTGCTGGAAGAGATCCCTGATGCCTCCGATGATTATCTCAAGGCACAGGCTTTATTAGATGATTTGTAGGACACAAATGAAATAATAAAAAACCGTAAAGAACGTATATCGAATTCTTTACGGTTTTTTTTATCTCAATACGTTTCCCAACACCTGAATCCAAGACGCACCACAGGTGCGAAGTCAATGTTTGGAATCTTATAGACATCCTCCTGAAATTCGGCTGTATTATCTCCTCTGAAGTAAACATGAATTCCGGGTTGAATATAAAACCGTTTTCCAATAAAAAACTGATAGCTGATACCCAGACCGGTATCCTTGCTGTGAATGTTTTGTGTTTGAGAAGTTTGTTTTTGTTCGATTTCAAAATGATGAAATTCCAGAAACGAATACAATTCCATATGTTTCCAGATATTGTATCCGAAGAAAATGCCCGGAGAGGTTTTATAGTATCGTTTATACTCTGGAGAGGAATTGTTGAGTCCCGCTTTTTCCGCATCGTATATCCCTCCGTTGATAACGCTCACCCTGAATCTGAACTTTTTGTATCTGTAACATATGGCAGCATGGTACCCGCCGGTGACAAACATCGGAACAAGGCTTTCTACCTCAAAAGCTTGTTTTACATCATATAATTTGGGCTCTGAAGAACGTGTTTGTCCTGATGCATTGGTATACAATAGAAACAGAGCTGTTAGTGTGATGATATTTGTTTTCATGATTTTAGTATTTATCATCACAAATTTCAGCATATGTCATGTGAAGATTGCTCCACATATGTTACCAAATTGAGCTTATGAATTATTTTTACGAAGCCTGCTCAGGGACTTGGGAGCGATGCCAAGGTAGTTGGCGATATGGTACAGGGGGATTCGCCGGAGCACTTCAGGCCGGGTACGGACCAGTTTTTCATAGCGTTCGGAGGCAGTAAGTATTTGAAAATCGATGTTGGACTGAACAATTTTTATGAATGCCTGTTCGGTAAGAATGCGTCCCAGTCGTTCAAGCTTTGGTATTTTATGGTAAAGAACTTCAAGGTTTTTGTGGTTGATCACAAGAAGTTCGGTTTTTTCAATTGCTTTAATATTTAAAAAAGATGGTGAATTATTTAATCGACTGTGATTGTCAGCGACCCAATCACCCTCAAGGGCAAAATCCGTAGTTACTTCATTGCCATTCTCATGTAATTTGAAATAGATTAACGATCCGGTGGTAACAAAAGCAACAGCTTCGCATACCTGTCCCTCTTTCAGAAAGAAACTGTTTTTGTCGAGTAGGTGAACTTCCACATTTGTGAACAACATCTCCCATTCCTGATCGGAGAGATCAATAAGGGATTGAACAGATTTTTTAAACGGTTTTGTATTCATATTTTGAAAATATAAATACCTGGTGATTTAATACGTAAACTCCCCGTAAGGACTTTTTATTGTAAGTTTTTTTCCAATATCCGAAGCTTCAACACGCCCGACAATCTGTGCATCAATATTGAAAGATTTTGATATTTGGATCACTTCTTCGGCATATGTTTCCGGAAGATAGATCTCCATTCGGTGGCCCATGTTAAAGACTTTATACATTTCTTTCCAGTCTGTGCCACTTTCTTCGTGGATGATCCTGAAAAGCGGTGGGATATCGAGAAGGTTGTCTTTAATGACATGCAGGTTCTCGACAAAATGCAGGATCTTGGTCTGCGCTCCTCCGCTGCAATGGACCATTCCATGGATATTTTTTCCCAGTTCATCAAGCAGCTTTTTTACTACCGGTGCATAGGTGCGTGTTGGAGAGAGCACCAGTTTGCCTATGTCGGTATGAACTTCTGCAATGTTGTCTGTAACCTTGTATTTACCTGCATAGACAAGCTCTTCGGGAAGTGCATTGTCATATGTCTCAGGATATTTTTTGGCATAATCTTTACAAAAAACATCATGCCGGGAAGAAGTGAGTCCGTTGCTGCCCATGCCACCATTGTATTCTGTTTCATAGGATGCCTGTCCGTAAGATGCAAGTCCTACGATGGCGTCACCAGCCTGGATGTTTGTAGTATTGCATACAGCATCTCTGCGCATGCGGGCAGTTACCGTGCTGTCTACGATAATGGTTCGTACCAGATCTCCCACATCGGCCGTTTCACCGCCAGTACTCAGGATATTTACTCCATGATCCCGTAGCATCTGCATAACTTCTTCGGCTCCGTTGATGATGGCGGCGATTACTTCACCGGGGATAACCTTTTGATTTCTGCCGATAGTAGAGGAATAGAGGATCTTGTCAAGTGCTCCTACACAAGCCAGGTCATCAATGTTCATGATGATGGCATCTTGTGCAATGCCTTTCCATACCGACAGATCGCCTGTTTCTTTCCAGTAGACATATGCCAGTGAGGATTTTGTTCCGGCGCCATCGGCATGCATGATGTTGCAGTATTCTTCCGATCCTCCCAGCAGGTCCGGGACTATTTTGCAGAATGCTTTCGGGAACAATCCTTTATCGACATTTTTTATGGCATTATGAACATCTTCTTTGTCGGCAGATACGCCACGTTGCATATATCGGTCAGTCATAAAATCTACTGGTTATAATAAAGCCCTCTTTGGGAGGGCAAAATTAATCATATTGAATGAATATTTTCGAAATTAAAGCATTAAATGCCATTAGTTGTCCCAGTCGATGCGATCTTCAAGGTCCAGGGCAGGTTTTTCGATGATCTCTTCGGCTTTAAGCTCTTCTATTTCTCCTTGTTCGGCAGGTTCTTCTTCCTCAAGCGGATCTTCAACTTTGTTGTATTCTGTCACCTTGAATTCGGTACGCCGGTTTCGCTGATGCGCCCGTTCCATGGCTTCTTCCGATGCCATAGCGTTGATCTCATCATCCGAAATGATCAGCTGGGATTCGCCATAACCTTTGGCAGTCAGACGGGATGCATCAATGCCTTTGGATACGATATAATCTACCGCTGCCTGGGCACGTTTTTTGGAAAGATCCAGGTTATAATCGGCGGTAGCGCGGCTATCGGTATGTGAACTGAGTTCGATCTTTATTTCCGGATTGTCTTTAAGTATAGTGACCAGCTTGTCAAGTTCAACGGCAGCATCCGGACGGATATTCCATTTATCCAGGTCGTAATATATGTTTTCAAGCACGATAGTCTTGTCGATAATGATCTGGTCAAGGACGATCTTGGTGTTGAAGGTTTTTGTTGTCTCCAATTGTTTTAGCTCTTCTTTTGGGATCGATTTTCCAATAGTAGAAAACAGTGCTCTTGAAGTAAAGTATTCAGGTTTTTCTGCCATAAGCAGGTAATCTTCTTCCGGGTAAACCCTGAATTTGAATGTGCCATCTCTGCCCGTAAGAGCTTCATTAAGCAATTCGTCATCGCCGGCAAACAGTTTTACTGTTGTGTTGGGCAGTACTTTTTCGTTTCCTTCTTCATCCAGGGTAACGGTGGTGCCGGCAAGGAAATAGTTTACGATTTTAAGATCCGGGTCGTTGTTAATGAAGGTATAGATATCGTCATCACCTTTTCCATCCGGCCTGTTTGATGAAAAGAAACCTTTGTCGATGGTGTACAGGAATATCCCGAAGTCGTCGCTACTGGTATTGACCGGTTCACCCAGGTTCTCAACTTTTATTTTTCCTTCTTCGCGTATTGCTTTCAGGATATCCAGTCCGCCAAAACCGGGATGCCCGTTGGAGGCGAAATAAAAAGCACCGTCCTGCCCCTGATAGGGGAACATGTCATCGTTGGGTGTATTGATGGTACTACCCAGGTTTCGTACACTGCTCCAGCGTCCGCGACGGTCTTTGGTGGCAGCATAAATATCAATACCCCCTTCACCACCTTTCCGGTTTGAAGAGAAGTATAAGGTTCGTCCGTCATTGGAAAATGAGGGAGTGGAATCCCAGGCGCGGGGATCATTAACTTTCATCAGGGTGGGCTCAGACCAGCCACCCCTTCTGAATCTCGATATGTAAAGATCGATATCGTCAGCATCTTTTTTTCTTCCCGTATTCCCTTTAGCAAACACCATAGTCTGGCCGTCCGGAGAAAAGGTGACACAGCCATCATTCGTGTTGTCGGAATTAATCTCCTGTCCCAGAGGCATTATGGTAGCAGGATCCACTTTTGCACCACGCGTTTTGACTTTGAATATGTTGCTGAAGCCGGTTCCGGTAGCCTTGTATATTTTATTTGCTTCCCGACTGGAGGTGAAATAAAGTTCGCCGTCTAGGTATACGGGTGAATATTCTCCTGAAGGCGTATTAATTTCTTCTAGATTCTTCACCCTGTAAAAGGTTTGCATGGCACGGATATCGTTGAGTTTGATGAGGTTGTCAATTTCCATTTGTGCCAGTGGTACTATTTCTTTGTCCTTAGCTGTTTCGAGATATTTTTCCAGTACCTTTTTTGCTTCGTCGTATTTTTCATTTGCTTTTAGTGAGAGTCCGTAGTAATAGGCCACCGGATCTCCCTGATAATTGGAGGCAGAAGAAGCTTCATAGAAAGGAGTGGCTTCCTTAATACGGTTTGATAAGCGATATGCCTCACCAATTTTAAAATTCGCCTCTCCTGAATGATAATTACTTTTTATGGCTTTTTGGTAGTAGTCAATAGAAAGTTCGTATTCGCCGTATTTAAATTTCTTATTACCTTTCTTCATGGCCATTTTGCCGGCCGAACACCCGGACAGGTAGATTATGGCAGTCAGAATGATAAAAAATGAGATCCTTTTGTTCATTTTAAGTTTCCTTTAATCCGGTAATTCTATGAAATATATCAAATTTAGTAAGAAAAGGGAATTCCTTTGTTTTAAAACATAAAAAATCTTGTATTATTATCCGATTGAATGGTTTCATCTTCAATGTTTTACTTTTTCGGCGGCATTTTTTTGATACTAAAAGGCAATGCCGGCTGACACCTGTAACACCTTATTGGTTAGCCGGTATTCATATGCAATATCTCTGTCAGCTGTATTGGAGATCCCGAGATTATACCGGACGGCAACACTGAAGATGTCTGTCAGATAGTAGGAAACCCCGAACACGAGTGAAAAATCACTTTTTTTCACCAGGTATGCGATATCTTCTGTATAGAGGTCATTTTTTTCAATAGCTTTGAGCAGGAAACCATATTGAACCCCCAGATCCAGGCTGGCATCTTCATAAAAGTATATTTTTGATATCAGTGGAAAATTGAGATACTGGTATTTCAGTCTGATACAATTGGTGATATCGATACGTGCTCCCTGCATGGAATAGATCATTTCCGGTTGGATACTTAAAAACGGACTTACCATAAATTCGCAATAACCGCCTATGTGATACGTCATCCGTGGACTGTAACCCCAGTCGCTTTGCCCTAAGGAAGTGATGTTCATTCCCCCTTTTGCCCCGATTTCAATTTCCTGGCCATAGCACATCTGCGTACAAACAATGCAAACGAAAAAAAAGATAAGCTTCTTCATAGTGTTAAAATGTTATTTCAATAATACAAAAAATTATTAAACCCTGCTGGCAATCTTTTGCTTGAAATAATAATACCTTTCCAGCCATCCCTGACGGGCTTTTAAATACATATTTTTTAGGGACGAATTATGTAAATCTAAGGATATAATTTCTTGTTTTACAAACTTCATTTTTTGGGAATGGGGAAATAATTCATCGTATAATTCAATCAGCCAGTGTATTTCATTCAGATGATGCAGGATCACAAGGTCATCAAAATCTTTTAAAACAGAAATAAGGGAATTCTTTTCTCTGATCTTATTATCAAGGGGGAAATTGTATCTTATGTCAGGAGTATGCACATTATATTTTTTTGCAGAGATAACAGCCGATAAGCAGGATTCTTCAACAAAATAGATGCTTTCAGCAGGTCGTAATCCGGCTGACAGTACTTCTTGAACCAGTCTGCTCCAGTCCGAAAATACTTTTACATGTTTTTTTACAGAGATAACGGCAGAATTCCAGTAATTAAATATTTCTTTTTCTTCGA
>JBNKDZ010000632.1:0-3795 GCA_050288525.1 Cyclobacteriaceae bacterium | reverse complement strand
AGTTATAGTTTTAACAAAAATCCTGCTGACAGGTTTATAAATTTACCACTAAAATTTGAACCTGTCATCCTGTTTATAACGTTTATTCTTTCCATTTTATTAATTTGCATCCCTGAAATAATTATCACTATTGAAAGTATCATCATTTATTGATCTCTTCAGAAAGGATTCTATCTGTTTGTCTTTAACAGAATTGATAAAAAGTGTCCAAAAAAAGCAAATAAGGATTCGTGGTCTTTCGGGTAGTATGGACTCAGTAATTGTAACTGCTGTTTTCTCAAATTTGCGTCATAACAGTCATCTCATACTTCTCAATGACCGGGAAGAGGCAGCGTATTTTCATAGTGACATACAAAATCTGCTAAGTAAAAAAGATATACTGTTTTTCCCGTCATCATCCAGAAAACCATACGAATATGATGAAACAGAAAATGCCAATGTCATACAACGAACGGAAGTTTTAAATTCGTTCAATCAAAAAAGAGCAAACGGCACCATCATTATTTCTTATCCGGAAGCACTTTGCGAAAAAGTAATCGCAAAAAAAACACTTGTTAAAAAGACAATTGCATTACACACAGGTGAAACCATTGACCTGGAATCGCTTGTTGCAAAATTACTCGAACTGGGATTTGAACGAACAGATTTTGTATATGACCCCGGCGCTTTTGCTATTCGGGGAGGCATCGTCGATATTTATTCATATGCAAATAATAAACCTTTCAGAATAGAACTCTTTGGAAATGAAATTGAAAATATCCGGATTTTCAATCCTGAAAGTCAGCTATCAGAAGATCCGGTAAAATCAATTACGATTATACCCAACATACAGTCAACGGAAATACACGAATCCAAACAATCATTTTTATCTTTCCTTCCAAATAATACCTGCCTGTGGTTCAAAGACTATCAGCTTGCTTTAAACACCATCGAGGAATTTCAAAGGAACGCCAAAGAGATTTACGACAACAAACTTAAAGAATCGAACAAAACAGGCGTTATTCAGGATCCTTATTTTTTATTTGAAACAGAAACGGAGTTTTCAGAACAGGCTGAACATCACCACCGGATCGAATTCGGGAACCGGTTCTTTCTTGAAGATCCTCTGGAAATCCTGTTTGAATCAGAACCTCAGCCATCTTTCAATAAAAACTTTGATCTTATTGCTCAAAACCTCGACAGGAATCAGGAAAAATCAATCCGGAATTTTATTGTTGCCGAATCCTATGAACAAATCCAACGATTAAATTCGATCTTTAGTGAAATTGATCCCGGACTGGTGCTTGACACACTACCGATCAATCTGAGAAGTGGTTTTGTTGATTTTGATACTAAGGTTGCCTGTTATACGGATCATCAGCTATTCGAACGTTATTTTAAATATAAATCTGCCCAAAGCTTCAGCCGGTCAAAGGCCCTGACGTTAAATGAATTAAAATCACTTCAACCGGGCGACTATGTCACACATATCGATCATGGCATCGGACGATTTGTCGGACTTGATAAAATTGAAATCGGAGGAAAGAACCAGGAAGCACTTCGCCTGATCTACAAAAATGATGACCTGTTATATGTCAGCATCTATTCTCTCCACAAAATTTCCAGGTATTCCGGAAAAGAAGGTATCCCTCCGGTTCTCAACAAACTGGGTTCTCCCGAATGGGCAAATAAAAAGAAGAATGTCCGTAAAAAAGTTAAGGATATCGCCAGGGATCTGATCCAGCTATATGCTAAAAGAAAGTCGGCACCCGGCTTTGCCTATTCAAAAGATAATTACCTCCAGGTCGAACTCGAATCTTCATTTCTGTACGAAGATACTCCTGATCAGGCAAAAGCCACCATCGAAGTAAAAGAAGATATGCAACTGCCACACCCTATGGACAGACTGGTATGTGGTGACGTAGGTTTCGGGAAAACAGAGATCGCAATGCGTGCCGTTTTCAAAGCAATAAGTGACAACAAACAGGTAGCGGTTCTGGTTCCGACTACCATCCTCGCTATGCAGCATTACAGAACCTTTGCCGAACGTCTGGAAAATTTTCCGGTAAATATTGATTACATAAACAGGTTTAAACCGGCAAAAGAACAGAAAGAAGTGCTCAAAAAAGTAAAAGCCGGCCAGATTGATGTTTTGATAGGTACTCACCGTATTGTTGCGAAAGATGTGGAATTTAAGGATCTTGGACTGTTGGTTATTGATGAAGAACAGAAATTCGGGGTCAGTGTAAAGGAAAAGCTTAAAAAAATGCGCGTCAATATCGATGTGCTTACCCTAACTGCTACTCCAATACCCCGGACGTTGCACTTTTCGCTGATGGGTGCCCGGGACCTGAGTATTATTGCTACCCCTCCACCAAACCGGCAATCCGTCATTACCGAGATCCATACCTTTAATGAAGAGATTATCCGGGATGCCATTAGCTTCGAACTCCGGAGAGGCGGACAGGTGTTTTTTGTTCATAACCGGATCAAAGACATTGACCAGATCGGTAACATCATCCGAAAGCTCGTCCCGGATGCTTCAATAAGTGTTGCACATGGGCAGATGGAAGGAAAAAAACTCGAACAGGCCATGCTCAGGTTTGTTGAAGGAAAATCGGATGTCCTGATATCCACCAACATCATCGAATCCGGTCTTGATATACCAAATGCCAATACCATTATCATTAATCAGGCCCACATGTTCGGGCTTTCTGATCTCCACCAGATGCGGGGCAGAGTAGGGCGGTCCAATAAAAAAGCATTTTGTTACCTTTTATCACCACCTTCCATCGGTCTTACCTCAGAAGCAAAAAAGCGTCTTCAGACCCTGGAAGAATTTTCACATCTTGGCGACGGCTTCAAAGTGGCTATGCGCGATCTGGATATCAGGGGTGCAGGAAACTTGTTGGGTGCCGAACAAAGTGGCTTTATTAATGACCTCGGATTTGATACCTATCATAAGATCCTTGATGAAGCTGTGCAGGAATTAAAAGAAAGTGAATTCAAAGATCTGTTTAAAAATGACCTCGTCGACCTAAATAAAATATTCGTTGCAGATTGTGTGATCGAAACGGATTTTGAATTGCTCATCCCCGATACATACATTTCCAATATCTCCGAACGATTAAAACTGTATACCGAGCTTGATAGTGTTAAGGATGAAAACAGTCTTCAGGAATACATCGATTCGGTGAAAGACCGGTTCGGACCATTGCCGGAAGTAGTATTCGATCTTATAAAAATGGTACGACTACGTTGGGATGCCGAACAGACAGGCATCGAAAAGCTGATACTTAAAAACGGATCACTAAAAGCACATCTGCTTCCATCGGATAATCAAAATTATTACAATTCTTCCGTGTTTGGTAATATCCTGAATTTTTTGAAAACACATCCACGGGAATGTAAGCTTAAAGAAAGCAAAAACAGGGTCGTTCTGGTCGTTAATGACATAGATTCCATAAGTAAAGCATCAGGCCTGTTAAAGGAATTCATTAAATAACAGAGTGAAAAGGCAATAAATTTTAATATATTTGATTATATAATATATGCGGTTTTATGGTCATATTTATAATAATACCATTAGATGTAATATTTAATATGACTTTATACTTAATTCCTTGTATATTATTTAGATATTAGCGTTAATTAAAAAGTTTTTAACGTAAATTTGTGTTTTTAGCGTTATAATTGAGTTTTATATAATCGCAAGATTAAAGTCAAATAAACAGGTTATGAAAAATTTTGTGAAGTTTCTTTATTCGGCAATTTTGCTTGTAGCAATAGTTGTTGTTATGTATTCCTGTAAATCAG
>JBNKDZ010000631.1:0-3666 GCA_050288525.1 Cyclobacteriaceae bacterium | reverse complement strand
ATTGGTAGATTAGGTTACTAACATTTGTGTTTATATAACTAATTAAAGATAATATGTAATTTTAAATATTTCAAGTTAATATTAACATAATTAAGATTTCCGGCCCCAATACCTGCATTTGCTTAAAACGTCTCCAATATTTTTATAAGGTATTGCCTGAAATGGATTCATTTCAATCACTACTTAAATTTCTCAGCTTTCTTTATATACTTGGCCTGCAGCTCATCGTGTCCCAATTCTTCATGAAGCTGAGCCATGGTTTCATGCCAATCGCTGTCTTTCATATGAAACCTGATATTATCAGCATAATAATTGGCCCTGGCATCATCACCCATCCGTATGTAACAAAATGCCAGGCTTGCTTTCGTCATGGCCACCATCACTTTGTCGTTGGCCTGATCGTAGGCATCAAGGCATATCTCAAAATCCCTGACCGCTTCTTCATATAAACCTAATTGATACAACGCATTTGCCTTTTCCCACAGTTTATCCACCTTTTCCAAATCCTTATCAGCCAGTGTCCAGCTTCCAAATGTAAATAATGCTATCACCAAAATAAAAGTTCTCATAGTCACGTATATCGTTTGTTATTATGATAATTTTAAATTCAGTTATATATACGTCTTAGGGTACTATTCGTAGATTGTATTTACTTTTTTAAAGACAAATTCCTTACAAGGTAATCACACCTAAAAAATAATTATGTAAAAAAAGGGCTTTATGGATTATTTTAAGACAGACTATATCAGAAAGCTCATTAAAAAGGCTTTTCTATATCAGCAGCGTAAAAATCTCATGTTATACTTTGAAATTATACCGGAAATCTGCTTCAATTTTCTTAACGAAAAGGTACGTGTCTTTACATCACTTAAAGTAAATTATAGTATATTTTAATCAATTTATATGAATATTTTTATGCAATTATACCACCTCAGGCGTTGATCAAACATTAGTATTTCGCATCATCCAACTGCTACATCAATAGCTACAGATTTAAACAGACACCATATTTTGCTCCCTGGGACAATATTCATCCGTTTTTGAGATTCCAACGTGATCTCAACAACGAGCCTGAATCCGACATCGATGATACAAAGTCGGGTTGCGTCATGATCGATCACCTCCACGACCTTTCCTTCCAATTGGTTTTGAACGGTAATATCCGTCAATTTATTCGCAGACAACGCAATATCGTCGGCATTAATGAAGATTTTCAACGCTTGTCCCGGTGTATACCCCTCCTTACATTTCTCACATTTTATTGTTATGGTCCTGTTATTACTCTCCCGGCTCATAACAGCTAATCCTTTCTCCGGATGTACGGAAGCCACCTTCATTGTAACGGAATTAACCACCGATCCTGATCCGAACATTTCAGTAGTGGATTGCTGCTTTAACAGATCATAATATTCTCCATGCCCAACGACCTGCCCTTCTTTTATAAAGCAAAGCGTATTTGTTAACTTGATCAGGTCCGGCATATCATGACTAACGACCAGCATGGGGATCTTTACTTTTTGCTGGATTTTTATAATGAACGGGAGTATTTGTTTGCGCAAGCTGGTATCAACAGCTGAAAACGGTTCATCCAGCAGCAGCAGATCGGGAGAAGACAACAATGATCGCCCCAGAGCCGTACGTTGGCGTTCTCCACCTGATATGTGTGCAGGTTTGCTTTTCAGCAAGTGAGCCAGATTGAGCAGCTCCACGACATCATCGAATTTCACCTTAGTATACCCGTTTTTTTTCAATCCGTACACCAGGTTTTTTTCCACCGTCATATGAGGAAACAGACGTCCTTCCTGAAATACATACCCGATGTTACGTTTTTCCACCGGAATATTGATCTTCTTCTCTGAGTCAAAGATGGTTCGCCCGTTAATGGAAATTCGGCCGTTTACAGGCATGGCAAGACCTGATATAGCGTGCAACAGAGACGTTTTACCGGAGCCACTGGGGCCAAAAATACCGGTAATCCCCTCCGAAAAATCCTCAGTGATCACAACATCAAAATTCTTTCTTGGCAACGAAATATCAACCTTTATCATGTTTCATCTTTTTTAGATACCATTCAGATAATGCCATCGTAACAAACGAAATAATCACAGAGACAATAACCAACCTGAGTGTAGCTCCTTCTTTTCCAGGTACCTGCATATACGCGTAAATGGCCAGAGGCAGCGTTTGTGTTTCTCCCTCGATATTGCCGGCAAACGTAATCGTAGCCCCGAATTCTCCCAACGATCGGGCAAAAGCCAGCATAGCACCTGATATTATCCCGGGCATAGCCAGGGGTACTGTAATCTTAAAGAACGTTCTGATCCTTCCTGCGCCGAGTATGCGTGAAGCTTCTTCAAGACCTGTATCCACCATTTCCATGGCAGTACGAACAGAACGGACGATCAGCGGAAACGACACAAAAACCGAGGCTATAACTGCTGCGTAATATGAGAAAGCAATCTTTATTCCGAACAGTGCATAGATCCAGCTCCCAACCGGACTTTTAGCCCCCAACAGCAATAACAACAGATATCCCGTTGTTACGGGAGGCATTACCAGGGGCAGGTGAAATATACTTTCTACCAGTGATTTGCCATAAAACTGATGACGCGCCATGATATATCCCAATATCAACGCAAAGGGAATGGATATCAGCGAACAATTTACAGCAACTTTCACAGACAACAGTATTGCCTGGATTTCTGCATCATTAAAACCAATCAGTCCGTTCATGATCATTCATGGTTATTGTTATTTAAAACCGTATTTCAATAGAATAGCTTTTACCTCTTCCGAAGTGAGGAACGCAAAGAATTTTTTTGCATTTTCATTATCACTACATAAGCCAGCCATATAAACTACAGGCTTATGAGATGCTTCCGGAAAGATTCCTGCAACCTTCACCTTTTCAGACTTAATTGCGTCAGTACGATATACGATACCTGCAGGAACCTCTTCCAGCTCCACCACCATTAAGGCTGACCTTACATCTTTTGCCGGAAGTATTTGTTTATCGATTGTATTGTACCATCCAAAATATTCTAACGCCTGCAAAGCATACTTACCTGCCGGAACATGTGCCGGATCCCCCATCGATAACCGGTCTTCGCCCAGCATGGCAGCCAGATTAAGGCTGCTGTCAATGGAAACAGTTCCCTGGGGGCTGTTTACCGGCGTAATCAACACCAACACATTTCGGGCTATTTCAGACAAATGTCCGGAAGAGATAAACCCCAGACTGTCGATGTAGTCTGCCCATCTTTTGCTGGCAGACAGAAAAATATCCGTCGAACCTCCCTGCTCAATCTGCCGTGCTAACGTGCCACTCGAGGCCATATTTGTCTGTACATCTACATCATATTTCACCTCAAAAGAATCAATGACTTCTGTTAATACATCTGTCAGACTCGCTGCTGCAAAAACCATAATGGAGGACTTTCCTGTCTCTTTCTTAGTACTTCCCGTACCACAGGCGGTTATCAGGACTGCTATTAACAGGATGGTTGATTTATATACACTGATGATCTGTTTCATATTGTGTTAATTCTAATTCCTGATCTGTTTATTATTACCTGAATCGCTCATCCGAACGCATCTCTTCAACCGGTATATCTTTATTTTTTTCCAACCACCCGATAGATACATTTTCACGGTTATCATAGCGTG
>JBNKDZ010000630.1:0-3897 GCA_050288525.1 Cyclobacteriaceae bacterium | reverse complement strand
TTTGTGATATGGGTGGTCGTTGCTTTTGTTATGGCTGCCCCACTTGCGTACTACGCCATGAACAAATGGCTTGAGAGTTTTGCATATAAAATTACTCTGGACTGGTGGATATTTGCCCTCGCAGGCACCACAACTCTAGGTATTGCATTGCTGACTGTGAGTTGGCTTAGCTGGAAAACAGCTTCCCGAAACCCGGTGGAGGCGTTGAGGTATGAGTAGAAAGGTAATTGGCCTTTTGTGTTTTTATGCCTGATTTGACCTGGAAAAGCGCCGTATTTACTATTTTCGTCATAAAAAAGCACAATGACGGAACTGTTTAAAGACTTTATTCAAAAGTATACAGCCCTTTCTGATGACGACTGGAATAACATTTCAAGTGCGTTTCAGGTGCAGATTTTTCAGAAAAACGATTTGATCCTGGAAGAAGGGAAGATATGCAGACATTTTTATTTTTTTGAAAAAGGATTGATACGGTTCTTTTGCAATGTCGATGGCGAGGACATAACAAAAACATTCTGTGTCGCCCCGTATTGCTTTACCTCTAAAGTGAGTTTCCGGAATCAGTCGCCGGCCAATGAAGGTATACAGGCACTCGATGAGACGGTAGTCTGGAAAATAGACTATCAGCAATATAAGCAACTGGGAAAACTCAATAGCTGGAATGCCTTCATGAGAAAACTGTTGAACGAGATACAGGAATTTATGGAAAATCGCCTGCTCGAATCCAAAATCCATACAGCTGAAAAAAATTATGAGATTCTGCTGGAAAGGTATCCGGCAGATCTTATACAGAAAATACCCCTGAAACACTTTGCCTCTTTTTTGGGTGTGGCGCCTCAATCGCTGAGCCGGATACGAAATAAAATACGCCAAAATCGAAAAAGTTAACATAGGTGCATTCAATTAAAATATTGATTTTGGAAATTTGCCTCTGTAATCATTAAATAAAAAATGGCAAGTATTCAAAGCAGGATATTGATCGGTATGCTCAGGCATCGCCACCTCCTTAAAGGGAAATTAAAAAAAGAAACACAGCAAAATTCTGTTGAAGCAGTTTTAAAATTCAGGGAGTCATGTGAAAAAGGGGCTTCCCGCTTCGGAAAAATAGCAGGAGGTGTGTATACCCATCAGGAGCTGATAAATATGGTATTGACGGAATGGCTCGTCCCCGAAAATGCACTGAAAGATAAATTGATATTTTATGTTCATGGAGGTGGGTATGTTTCAGGTTCGTGCAATGACCATCGGACTATCGTTTCAAAGATCGCTAAGAAAACCGGAGTTACTACAGTATTGTATGAATACGGATGTGCTCCGGAAAATCCATTTCCGGCAGCACTTAATGATTCGCTGAATGTATATCAGGAAATTCTGAATAGAGGATATGCTCCTGAAAACATCTTGACGATGGGTGAATCGGCAGGTGGAGGTCTGTGCCTTGCCTTGCTTCTGGCTTTGAAAGACAAAAAGATTCCACTCCCAAAAGCCGCCGTCGCTATACAGCCCTGGACCGACTTAAGTTGCTCAGGAGAATCATACAACACAAAAAATGCCGGTTCTCTGGCTCCTTATAATTGCTGGAATGTTTTCAGTCATTATTATGTCGCCGGAAATGATGTCACCAATCCATACATCTCGCCTCTGTACGGGGATCTTGAAGGACTTCCGCCATTGTTTATAAATGTTGGGGATAGCGATGAGCTTTATGACGACAGTATTTTGTTTTATAAGAAGGCTCTAAAAGCAAGGGTTGATGTATCCTTGCGAATTGGGGTAGGCATGATCCACTGTTATCCGTTACTTGATCCTTTGTTCCCGGAAGCTACTGAAGCTATGAATGAAATAGTAGCGTTTATAAAGGAAAATTTGCAATAGAAGGGGTTTTTAAGATTACCAATTGATAATCAATCCCATAATACTTTTTAAATTCAAAGGCTTATTTTTGTATTATGAGGATTCTTTTGATCGAAGATGACCCGGATATAGCGTCATTTATAGTAAAAGGACTAACACAAGAAGGATTTCAGGTAGTCCATAAGGAAGATGGTATCTCCGGACTTGATGTATTACTTGCTGAGTTTTTTGACCTGGCAATTATCGATCTTATGCTTCCGGGCTATGACGGGTACAGGATTATTGAAACAGCCCGTGAAAAAAATCTGAAATTGCCCCTGCTGATCTTAAGCGCCCGAAGTGGGGTAGAGGATAAGGTTAAAGGATTGGAAACGGGAGCGGATGATTATCTGCAAAAACCTTTTGCCTTTTCAGAACTTGTAGCACGGGTACGGGCGCTACTCAGGCGTCAGGAACTCGTCTGGCATGATGATGTGTTAAAAATTGCAGACCTGGAATTGTTTACTCTCCGGCATAAAGTCTTTCGTGATAATACAGAGATCGATTTGCAGCCGCGTGAATACAATTTACTGGAATATCTCCTTAGGAATAAAGGAAGGATCATTTCAAAAACCATGCTGATCGAACATGTCTGGGATTATAATTTTGACCCGCAGACGAATATTGTAGAGGCCAGGATCTGTAAGCTGAGAGAAAAAATTGATAAACCATTTTCAAAGAAGATTTTACATACCATAAAAGGTGTTGGTTATGTCCTGGATGAAAACAGATAATATTTTTAATACCCTGCGGTTCAGGCTGACATTATGGTTTTCACTACTGTTTTCCGTGATTTTCCTGCTTTTGTTCTTTATCATTCAGTGGGTGTTATCGGAATATCTGATGGACCAAACCGATCAGGAGTTGTCGAATAAGGTAAAAAGGTATATCTGGCTGGGATATGCGGAAAAACTATCACCTGAAAAAACCGATGCACTAAACAAGGAATTTGACTTTCAGACATCTCAGGAGGGTAATAAAAATGTGTTTTACCTGTACCTGAATCATAAAAAAAATATTATTGCCAGCTCTTCTCCGGAATATTGGCAGGGCCTGATACCTGACAGTACCAACCTGCCGTATTTGCCCGACAAGCCTGATAAAGATCAGATACGATCCTTAAAAAAGCATGAAAAAAACATTTCGGTTGTGCCGTTAAATCACAATTTCAGAAGCCATACCATTATTCAAACGCTGGACTACTCTGGTCGTGATAAAATCAGGGTGGCCTTTCAGTATTTTAACAATAACACATTGTTTATCACGGGGATATCAATGCATGAAAATAGTATTTTTCTAAAGCTCATACGAAAAATTTTTCTGATATCCTTTTCCGTTTTGCTGGCTGTCGTGATCATTCTTTCAAACCTGTTGACCAGAAAAAGTCTGGCTGGTGTTGAAGTAATAAAAAATACAGCCATCCGAATCGGAAAGCACGATATTAAGAGCAGAGTAGTCATACCGGACAACATCGTAGAATTAAAAAGTCTTGCCGATGCGTTTAACAACATGTTGGAACGGATCGGACACCTGATGGACGAACAGAAAGAAATGACCCATAATCTGGCTCACGATCTGCGAAGTCCGGTTACCGGCATCCGGGGCATTACCGAGACCACCATAAGTTCAAATCCTTCCATTGAAGAATACGAGCTTATGGCCGGGAAGATCATAAACATGTGCGACCGGCTGATCCATCTTATCAACAGTATGCTTGACATTTCTGACATCGAATCAGGGAACTTTAAAACCCTTACCGAAAATCTGGATCTTAGGCAGATCCTTGGAGCCTGTCATGAAGTGTATCAGCCGGTTGCTGAAGACAAAAATGTACAACTGCATCTCAGCCATAATGAAAACAGTATGTATGTACATGGGAATAAAGCCCTTTTGCAAAGAGCCATCGGAAATATTGTTGACAACGCTATCAAGTATACAAATAGGATGCTGATTATTATATCAGTCGCCTTTTTACAGGCAACTGCGCTTTATGATATTTACTAC
>JBNKDZ010000629.1:0-1787 GCA_050288525.1 Cyclobacteriaceae bacterium | reverse complement strand
GTATGTATCCGAGTTATTACTATTACAGTACAAATCAATTGTGGTTCCCGCTCGGAGGGATGAAAGAAGTGGATGTAGCGTATAATGCACCGGCTGCTCAGACAGGTAAAGGCGGATCGATGGCACGGTTTACGATTACCGGGAACTTTTTATACAGTATTGATGATTATAGTCTCCAGGTTTTCAATATCAGTGACCTGAATAATCCGGTTGCAGGAGATAAAATATCTGTCGGATGGGGTATCGAGACTATTTTTCCGTACAATGACAATCTTTTTATAGGATCACAGACAGGAATGTACATTTATAATAACAGCAATCCGGCTACTCCGGTATTTGTCTCGGAATTCAGTCATATCCAAAGTTGTGATCCGGTAGTTGTCGAAGGTGATTATGCGTATGTGACACTCAGATCCGGAACAACATGTCGCTCTGATCAGGCAGATCAGCTGGATGTGATAAATATTAGTGATCTGAATGAACCAAAACTGGTAAAATCCTATCCTATGACCAGTCCCCACGGACTCGGTATTGACAATGGTACGCTTTTTATATGTGAAGGCGAAAACGGATTGAAGGTGTTCGATGCCGCAGATGTTCAGACGATCTCAGATCATTTGTTAAAATACTACAAAGACATTGATGCATTTGATGTGATTCCATATAATGATCTGCTGATCATGATCGGACAGGAGGGGCTGTATCAATTTGATTATTCCTCTCCTGAAGAGATAAAAATGCTGAGTTTTCTTCCGGTAAATAGTCCTGCTAAATAGTCAGCCTTTACCATGATGAAGATGAAGCCAGTCTTACTTGTTTTTCTGATCTTTTCGGTGCAGGGAATATATGCCCGACAAATTGAGGGAGATAGCACCGGTCAAAAGCACAAACATTATCAGGAAATACGGGCAGGAGCGTTGTTCGGAGAAGAAAATACTTCTCTTATGATTCACGGAGAGTATGGCATCCGGTTAAACAGGCACTTCGGAGCAGGTGTCAGTACAGGTATGAGCAGGTATGGCAACATCTTTACCCTTCCTGTATATGCATCTTTCCGAGGATATCTGGAAGAAAAAGCAAAAACGGGCTTTTATTGTTATGGTGGAATAGGATATGGTTTTGCCTGGCATAAAAATGAATATGAGGAGATTTATAATGTGGAGAAAGTACTGGGAGGCATGTTTTTGCAGGGAGGATTTGGATATCTGGTGAAGCTGAAGAAGTCAAATGCACTGACGTTTTCACTGGGATATGTGCAGCAGGGATCCAGAACTGATTACTCATACATTAACAGCTGGCCAACTTTCTACCTTGATTTTGCTCCGGACAGTAAGATGGAAATATCTGAAAAAAGAACTATACGTCGTTTCAATTTCTCTATAGGTTTTTTGTTATAAATTGTGATATTCTACCGGGACTACATCAACTGAATATTTTTGTGTCCGGGTGGAATATCCTTTTTTTTAGTTGATGCGGATTTTTTGTGTCTGATTGTAAAGTTTCTGTATTTCAGTATGTTATGTCGGTCTTAATTATTAAAATGACAAAAAATTGAAATAAAGGTTTTTTTTTATTAAAATTTAAGAGCGATACATCATGTATTTATTATGTTATTTTTTATAAATTGAAAAAAAACCAGGAATAAGCTAAATGTAACGAGATATGAATTTGAGATACGCATTTATTATCGTCTGTTTATTATTTTTATTTAGTTGTGAAACTAAAAAAACGGAAAATGGTAGCGATGAAGCCGGAGTTGATTCCATACATCTTATCATTAATGATAC
>JBNKDZ010000628.1:0-3134 GCA_050288525.1 Cyclobacteriaceae bacterium | reverse complement strand
TTTCCGGCTCCGTTAAACTGTGCTGCCAGATAAAACGTAAAGAAAAAAATGATCACGATGGTAGCGCAGATACGTATCGGGTTTTGCAATTCATGAAAATTCCGGGCAAAGAAATCAGGCAGGGTGATCGATTGGAGCTTTTCGGAATATTCCCGAAGCCGTTCAGCGATAACATACCAATAAAAGATAATACCTCCTACGCAGCCTATAGCATCCCAGACACCGATAAATCCCTGTGCATATGCCAGTCCGGGTAATCCCAGCAACAGCCAGGCCGATTCGCCTGAAGCACGTTCAGACAGAGCCACTACCCATGGATTCAGCCGTCTGCCCCCAAGGATAAAGTCCGAATGGGATTTATTCATCCGGAATGTATAGATTCCGACAAATAAAATACATATAAGGTAGAGTATAAAACTCAGTAATGTTATGGCCATAGCATCTGTAGTGGTAAGGCCCTAAAGATAGCAGATTGAAAAAAGCAAAAAAAATAACCTATTGATAAACCCTGGAATTAATGCCGTTAAGTTTCGGGTTTGAGTTATAGGAAACTAAATTCAGGCAGCGATCAAGGTAGCGCGAAGTGGTGTTTCGTGAGATACGTGAGACATGTGAGACACCAAAGGCGTCAACCTTAGCTAAAATCCAAAAAATCTTCGTCATTGCGAGGAACTTGTGGCCTGATAAGGTCACATGAGACGTGGCAATCTCTTGATATTTTGTAGTAGCCTTACAAATAGCCTGAATGATCCCCGACAGATGGAGATTCCAACGTCGTAACCGGCAATCATTTCCTGTCGTCAATGCTCACCGGAAACTCCTACCGATGACGGTTTTTTTGTTGATTTTTTTGCGCTTATTGTCTTAGGTTGACGGCTATGGTGCGGACACGAACCACGGCACAGGAGAGTAAAAATGACTATATAATGTCGGGTCCTGGGGGCGTTTCACTGAATCCCACACCGATAGTAATCTTTATTATTTGTGTCCACCCCCAATCGAATCCTTGCTCCTTGCTCCTTGTTCCTTTCTCCTATAATACCTAATACGCCCTTCCGAGTTTGCCTTCCATAAAGTTGATAAATGCCTTGTTCACTACCCTGTTGCCGCCGGGTGTTGGGTAATCGCCGGTAAAATACCAGTCACCAATGTGATTGGGGCAGGCTTTGTGGAGATTTTCTACGGTTTGGTAGACGATCTCTACTTGGGCTTTCAGGTTTTTGGGGGTTACGATCTCGGCAATCTTTTTTGATACCTGTTCGTACTCAAAAGGCACATAGATCTCTTTAACATAGTTGGGTGCATCTTTATCTCCTACGCTGGCCTTACATTTCTTATATACCTCATGCAGAAGATCTTCCATATTATGTTCTTTTATCAATGCCAGCACTGCCCTGAAAGCGACAAAATCCTTGATCTTTGACATGTCAATGCCATAACAGTCAGGGAATCGAATCTGAGGGGCAGATGAAACAATCACGATTTTCTTCGGGTGTATCTTGTCCAGCAGGAACAGGATACTCCGCTCGAGGGTAGTGCCGCGTACGATGGAGTCGTCAATTATTACGATAGAATCCTGATCTTTTTTGATCACTTCATAGGTGATGTCATACACATGACCAACCAAATCATTCCGGTGTGTGTCATCTGTAATGAATGTACGCAGTTTGGCGTCTTTAGCTACGATTTTCTCTGTCCTTGGTCTGAAATCGAGGATATCTTCAATTTTGTCGAGAGTAGGTTTCCCTTCTATGATAATATCCTTTCTGATTTTGGACAGATAATCCTCCACTCCTTCAATAAGGCCCAAATAGGACGTTTCAGCAGTATTTGGGATATAGGAAAATACGGTATTTTTCAGATTGAAATTGATGGATTTCAATATCTGGGGGAGCAACAGACGTCCTAAAGCTTTACGTTCGGAATAAATTTCAGGATCCGAACCTCTGGAAAAATATATACGTTCGAAGCTGCAGGATTTTTTCTCCCTGGGCTCTATATATCGCTGTTCGGAATAATCTCCGTTTTTATTGATAATCAGGGCATGACCCGGCTTTATTTCTTTGATATCTGAAAAATTTATATCAAAAGCCGTTTTGATCGGTGGCTTTTCAGATGCTACGACAACAACCTCATCATCGGCATAATAGTATGCAGGACGGATTCCTGAAGGATCACGTGCTACAAATGAAGCGCCGTATCCTGTAAGTCCTGCCATAGCATACCCACCATCAAAATCTTTGCACGCCCGCCGCAGGACATTTCCCAGGTCAAGTTCGTTTTCTATGATCTCGGTTATTTCGGCATTGCTGTGGATGCCTTTGTATTTGTCAAAAATTGCCTGATTCTCCAGATCGAGAAAGTGTCCGATTTTTTCCATCACAATGACGGTATCCACTTTGTCTTTGGGATGCTGTCCGAGGTTCAGCAGCACATCAAACAGTTCGTCGACGTTGGTAAGGTTGAAATTACCTGCCACGGCCAAGTTCCTGCTGCGCCAGTTATTTTGCCGCAACATGGGGTGGGTACTTTCAAGGCTGTTGATGCCATGTGTGCCGTACCTTAAGTGGCCTAGCCATACCGTCCCGGTAAAAGCCACATTATGTTTCAACCATTCAGCTTTTTTCGACTCTTCCGGGAAATTTTTTTGTGCCTTCTTATATTTTTTGTTGATTTTCCTGAATATCGTGGCAATCGGTTGGGTGTCAATGGACCGGTACCTGCTTATAAACCGGACTCCTGGTTTGACATCGATCTTTATATTCACAACTCCGGCACCATCCTGGCCTCTGTTATGCTGCTTTTCCATAAGCAGATACAACTTTTTTGCCGCGTAGGCAGGGGTACCGTATTTTTCTAGGTAATAGGAAAGTGGTTTTCTCAGCCGGATAAGGGCAATGCCACATTCGTGTTTTATTTCTTCACTCATAAACCGGGATCAAAGTGCAAATTTAAAGTAAAAACCCGCACGATCAAAAAAAAGAATCCTTAACATCGTCAATGTATAGAAAAAAATATCCCTACAAATTGAAGGTCAATTATTTAATCATTTCAATTTATTCTGATAAAGTGGTTTGTATTTAAACCTGATATTTAAAAATCACGCAGGCAATTCAAACAAAGGCATCTTTTCG
>JBNKDZ010000627.1:0-13507 GCA_050288525.1 Cyclobacteriaceae bacterium | reverse complement strand
GAATATGAGGAAGAAAAATACCGGATATTTGAAACGTGGTTTTGTGTGTGCTTGAAAGAAGCCGTTAAGGAGACAAAAATAAACATCGATGCCTACTTTTCGATCCATGACACAAATTACAGAACAGATCTGAATACCTTAAAAGAAATTAAAGACGATGAAATAGAAAAACGGTATATTTAAAGACCGGTCTCAATATTTTTATAAAATAATTTTTATTAAGAAATGAAAAATCAAATACTTATTGAACACCAGGATGGTGATTGTTTGTATACTGTCAAAAGCGTTGAAATGAAGCTCCACGAAGATGGCCTGGATATGGAAATTGATTCACATGAAAACAAAGATTGTTTTTTGGGGTTCCTGCCTTCTCCCACGCTATATCTTGAAGATGTAACCATATCTGCCCATTCAATCAGGGAAATCAACAATGAAGTCATCTCAATACGTCATGGCTGGGAAGACAGCGATGGTACGGAAAAATTTTCAGAAATAAGCAGGATCTACATAGGTCAGCACCAGCCATTGGACAATACTAAAATAATCCTGAAGCGAATCTCAGATAATGAGATCGAGATTTCCTGGGAATCAGATGCCCCGGATTTTAATTATTACGACGAACGGGCAAAACGCAATAATGTAAAAGCACACGCCATATACCGGCATGATTAAAAATAATTTGATCTACATTTAAGCGATGAAGCCATCGATTATTGGACAAAAAAATTAAAAGTCCGTCAAGATATTTTCAATTATGAATAGAACAAATATGAGAAAATTGCTATTTATAATTCTGATTTCAATAGCAGGAATACTTAATGCTCAGGACACCAAATACCACCTGTTTTGCGCTCAGGATACCGCTGTTTTGGGTGATGAGATAAAATTTAGTTTAACCATTACAGGAATAGATAAGCTGTTGTTTGACGAAAATGACACAAGGATTATTGATAAAGAAACAACTTCCGGCATTAGTTTTTATGTAAAACCAGAAACCGTTGGAAAACATGAATTCGGACCATATAAAATAAAAATTAACGATCAAACATTATTATCCAATAAAGCTTCTGTAATTGTAGTACGACCTGAAGAATTCGTTAAAAAGGTCAGGATAGAAATTCCTGAAATGGTTTATATCAACTCCATTGTAAGATTGAGCATAGTAAGTACTGATGGAAATTTAGACTTGAAATTAAAAACCAATGAATTTTTCAAAGTTGTTTCTACCTCAACATCTTCTTCAATATCCTTTGTAGAAGGAAAAGCAAAAAAAGAATACAGACAGATATTTGAAATGAAATTTATAAAAAGAGGAGAACTATTAATTTCAAATAACCTTTTTGAGGATAGTATGCAGGGAATTATTATCCCAAACAAAAAAGTTCTTATAACAGATAGATAAAAACCAATCTGACTTCAGCACGACTCCTCTGTGTTAAGGCTGAAGAAGGATTGAAAGCTTGCCGGAACCTAATCAGAAACATTTGTAACAAAATAAATCATAACAAAAAACGAATATGAAATTTTTCGGACCAACAGAAGAATTAACAGCTACAACAAAATTGATCATGGAGGAGGATATTGATGCTCTGGAAAAGCTGGTTGACCAGGGATTCGACATCAATAAGAAATTTCAAATGGCGAAACACACAACAGAGACTCCTCTGGAACTGGCCCTTTGTGAAAATAAATATAAAGTTCTGGAATGGTTGCTTTCACATAATGTGGAACTGAATGATAAGGAAGATCCTGCCATTGTAATGGCCAGTTCGAACTGCAATCCGGAAATAATAAAGCTTTTACTGGAAAAAGGGGCCGATATACATGCGAAAAATCGAGTTGGCAAGACTGCGATGTCTGCGGCCCTCTCCTGGAAAAAACATGAAAATGTGTCCTTTCTTCTCAAGAGTGGGTATGATCTTCATAAAGATGGCACGTCTCTGAGACAGGCTGTTTCTTCAAAGCAGAAACAGGTAGTTGAAATATTTCTGGCGCATGGCATCGACGTAAACTTCTGTGAACCTGATATGGTATATCCGTACAACTCAACTCCGGCACATGTCGCCGCAGAAAATAATGATATGGAAATGCTTAAACTGCTGGTTGAGCATGGTGCCGATGTTACGGTTAAAAACAGGTACGGAGTAAGACCGTATACTTGTGCTGTTAACAACCGTAATACGGAAATGCAGAATTTCATTAAATCACTGGAGCCGGAAGCGTGGCACAGTGAAGAACAAAAACTGAAAGAACTGAAAAGGTATAAGATTCCTGAAAAACTCATGGCCATTATCCGGAGCGAAAACAGGCGTCTCGATTTTCCTCAAAATACCAATGTAAAACACATTATTTTTAACTCCGTGACTGAATTGCAGAAAGTCACCTGGAAAAATCATATATTTATTGACTTGTTACGAGAAGTTGACAACTATTGTAATGAAGGTTTTTTGGTATGGTATCCAAAAACCAAACGTCTTGCATTTGCCGATTATGAGCATGAAGTGTTTAAAGAGCTTTGCGGGATACGGGATTTTTTAGCGGACCCTGAAAAACAAATTAGTAAGATATTTGAATAAACTCATGGTTTTTTAATCTGAAAGAAAAATATGGCAACATCCCTTGAAAATTTCCCTGATTTTTTACTGAAATACAAAGACCGTATTGAAAAAGGCAGCATGGAAACAGTCCTCATCAAAGCTTTTTCCTTACAAAATGGCGAGAAAACGATGCTAACTCAAAGCAAATTCCGGGGACTCCCCTATTTACCAAAAGATATGGACTATCCCCTCGATAACGACGGAAACCCTATGCTGTTATACGCTCAAATAAATTTTGCCGAAGTTCCCCCGATACAGGATTATCCCGAAAGTGGTATTTTACAATATTTTCACAAGGCCCCATTCTGGGATTCCGATCCTGACGACAATGTAATTCGATTTCATAAAGATACAAGTCAGGAACCCCGGACGGATTTTTCATTCCTTGATTTGCCGGAGGATAATGAAAGTCCGATACAATGCGAGCATAAATTAATATTTACGCTAAAAACAGAATATGGAGGAAGCATTTACGATTACTTCACCATGTTACTTTTTTATGATAAAGAACCAGAAGCAGGTGCTCGTATTAATCTGGATGCTTTATATACATTCAGGGAATCGTTAACAGATAATGAAAAAGCATTGTTTGATGATTTTTTTAGTGCAAACGGACATAAAATTGGCGGATTCGGCTCCTTCCCGAATCATTATCGCGATATGGACACCTATAGTAAGAACCGCGACGATGATGATCTGCTCCTGCTTCAAATCGATTCAGATAGTAATATTGGCATTGAATATGAAGAGGAAAAAATATCATGGGGCGATAGCGGGGTTGCCCATATTTTCATAAAACGGGGTGATCTGAAACGAAAAAACTTTGAAGAGGCGAACTTTTACTGGTCTTGTTATTAGCATTTAATAAAACAGAACATTCCCATTGAGAATTATAAACAACAAAGAAATAAAATAGTTGATCAAATTGACTCGAATGCCAGCTCCGGTTTTGACTGGACTATTATCGAAAAAATAGATCATGAGTTTGATCTCAAATAGGTATATCCACTTAAAAGAAAACAAGCAATCATCGTGAAATGATCGCATCATGGAAGATGCTAAGAAAAATCGAATATCCGTTTTCTGCCGTTATCTGACAATATTCAGCTCCGAAAGGCGGATGGTATTTCGTTTCGCTTCCTGTAGAAACCTCAAAAGAAATCCGGGAAATCCTTAAATGGCAGGAAGAAGGTTGAGGAAGATTAAAACCCATCGCAAAAATCAATAATACGGAATGGAAAACATCCAATTGGTTCGATACCAAATCAGGCTCCTCCTTCCGATTAAAGCAGAGAAACGACACACAGAAAAACTTGAAATTAACATGAGGATCAAAGTCATAATTTGGATGTAATTTTATATAATTCTGTATAATACTTGAATGTGATCAGCCAGATGTATCCTGCTCATAATCTGTGTATTTGGTAAAGTCCTAACCGGTTTGTATAAGGAACGTTAGGCGTGATCAGGCCACTTAATCACACACCATTTCATACAACTTTTCCGTTACATCCATCATGTTTTCATAACCGCCAAGAAGATCCTTAGAACCGTACATCAAACAGTTTATGGGTTTATCTGGTTATCAGCATAAATATCATGAATCCCGACAAAATACATTACCTGCTTTTTTCGTTTAAGAAAAGATCGCTCATCGGGATTTAGCAACATGGAGATTGTTTAATAAACTTAATGACTGTAATGAAAACCCTTGTAAAGAACCTGACTTTGGCAATAGGACTATGCTTAGTTGCCCCCGCTACATTGATAGCCCAGTCATGGACACTTCCCAAAGATAATCAGGGATGGTCAATCCTGACTCCTTCAACTGATTCCAGGATCATTTATGTAAGCAACTCCTCTGGCAACGATGCTACTGCGCAGATTTACAGCATAGCAGATGTCGGGAATAATCCACAACTGCCCGGCATTAGTGTTAATGCATATCAGACACTTTCTGAAGCCCTGGGTGCACTTAGGGATGGGTATCCCGATTGGGTGTTAATAAAACGTGGTGATCACTTTGAACATGAAAATATTTCTATCAATAACATTGGTTCAGGACGAAACCCCAATGAACGGATGGTACTTACCTGCTATGGCGAAAGCGGTGCCCGTCCGGCTTTTGAAAATTCCACATTGATATCCTTTCAGAATGTCACAGCAAATAATTGGGCATTTGTAGGATTAAATTTCTATTGCAGTGCCTTAGATCCGAATGCACCTGCCTACAATGATCCCGAACATGGAGAATTATCATTCCTTTCCGGAGGCTCGTACATACTATTTGAGGATTGTGTTTTTAATTTTTATGAGCTTGTCATACAGGCTTTCGACGGACCTTTTCAGAATATTGAGATCCGCAGGAATATTTCCACTAACCAGTATGCGCCAACTAGCTGTTCGACAGGCGCACGATCCAGTTCGTTTTTTATATCGGGAACAACCAATTATCTGATCGAAGAAAATGTCAGTGATCATGCAGGATGGAATGCAGAGATCCCGGATGCAGGTCGAAATCAGTTTAATCATGGTTTTTATCTTCAAAATGATAATCAGGGAGATCTTTATTTTCGGGGAAATATTATAAGCAGGGCCTCCGCCAATGCAGTGCAAAACCGCTCCGGCGGCTTGTGCGAAAACAACCTCTCCATCCAATGTCCTACCGGGATATTTGTAGCACATGACGATACTCACGGAGCGCCCGCTGCAACGGCAGGGTTAACTGCCAGCCTCAACAATGTGGTAATTGAAGGCTTATGGATGGGTGATTGTCCGAATTCCTCCGGGGCTAACTGGGGCATGCCTCTGGATGTCAACCTGGAAGCAGGAACACTTATTCAGGGTAATATCGTAGCTCATAACATCGATAAGAGAGGGAGTAATGAGGCAATTCAACAAATTCCACATTGCAACTATGTGGGAAATATTGTCTATGACTGGAATGATGCTGAAGATATGTGGGACGACAGTTGGCCCGATCCTGAAAGAAGCATCGGCAGTTATAATCAAACTATTGGTAGTAACGGAACAACCGAAGCGTTTATCGAAGCATGTATCAGCCGTGAAGTTCACGAATGGCCGGAAGAAATATCTGCCTATCCGGTTATAAATTACATCCGGGAAGGGTTCGGTTTAAGTGCATCAACCGTGGTAACAAGTATTGAGGACGTTTCTTCTGAAACACCACTTTATCAAAACTACCCCAATCCATTTAAATTGTCCACAACAATTAAATATACCGTAAGCCCAGGGGATCATGTTCGTTTAAACGTATTTGACCTATCCGGTAAAGAAGTAAAAACCTTAGTGGATACATTTCAGGATGATGGTAATTATGAAGTTGAATTTTCAGCAGAAAACCTAAAACCGGGAATTTATTACTATCAATTATCCTTTGGAAATACTTCAACAGGAGCAAAGAAAATGGTATGCATTAAATAACCTGATAATGATCAATCTTCTTTGTTTTCCCGGTAGAGATTGGGGGTTCGTTTTGTTGATAATAGTTTTAAGTAAGTAAATTCGGTCAACCTTATTCATGAATGGACACACTTTCTACTTTCCACTTTCCACTTTCTACTTTCCACTTTCCACTTTCTACTTTCCACTTTCCACTTTCCACTTTCTACTTTCCACTTTCTACTTTCTACTTTCCACTTTCCACTTTCTACTTTCTACTTTCCACTTTCTACTTTCCACTCACATTCCTGATCCCATGCCCGTCAAGCTGGAAATAGTCTTTGGAATGGCATGAGAGGCACAATTCACTACCATTATCCTTAACAATCCGTGTGGCCATGGTATTTTCACCGCATTCCGAACAGATGATGCTGTCATGTATAGGAGCATACTCAGGAAGGTCAACAGATACTTCCATAACATTGAAAATACGGTCGAAATCCTGGTTTAACATGGCAAAAGAAGCCTTTGTTCCTTCTGCACGTAGTTTGGATCTCTCCTCAGGGTCATGATTTTTTTCGATCACCACTTTTTTGAATTGTTCAAAAAATCCGGGATTCGAGGATTGTATATACGCTCTTGAATCATTTTTTGTGATGATCCGGATGCCTTTGCCGTTTCTTTTCGTAAGTGTCAGGGCATTCTTGCCCCAATCCTTGTAGATCAGGGCATTGTTTCCAAAACTGCATCCTGTGACCATCTGTACGCCGTCAGCAAAACAATTGTTCGTCTCAACGATTGCGATCAGATCTTCCATTCCATCCGATATCTGATTGATATGTCGCATGGCATATGTAGCTGCCATGACTCCCATAGAAAGCCCCGGACAAAAATGGCCGTGTATTTTTCCGGCTTCGAGCAGCAGATACTCCAGATTATTTGCCTTAATCGCTCCTGTAATCTCCCTCCTCGGATGTGTTTTTGTTTGTTGGGTGGTTATCGCTTCAACATGCTCTTTGTAAAAACTGGTAACTGTCGGTTTAATATCCACCACTGGTGTACCGTTAATAGCGTCCAGACCATGAACGACCAGACGGCATCCATCGTGTTTCACAAGCTTCACTGAGGTAATACCAATGGGATTAGGCCGCTTGGGGCTTCTGGAAGCAAATACGCCTTTATCTTCCTGAAAATAGTTGAGCCCCCTTAGTGAATATCCTTCAGACTGGTGAAACAAAAATACCACATCAATAAAGGATGATTGATCGATATTGTGCAGGGCCTCAGCAAATTCCTCCTTTATAACGATCACACTTTCATGTTTCATCATTTCAAAAGGATCGGCAGGTTGTTGGAACGAACTTTCAACATAACCGACAGGGGTGATAGGTGTCATATTCAATATTTTTAAAAACTAAAAAAACAAATTAGGCATTTTTACCGAAACGTTACTCAGAAAAAAATAATTTCGCTTTCATAGCAGTTTTTAATATTCATTTAAACAATAGTATCATTTAGATTCCTGTTTAGTAAATTATAACCCATAATGAATAAACAATTAATTGAAAAGGCAAAAGACCTGATATCATCCGGGAAAGATGCTTTTAATAAGCTTTCTGACAGTGATCAAGAATATTATAAAAACACAGAACAGTTTGTCGTATATGATAAAGCGATAAAACTGCTTTTGAAACATGGTTTTATTGAAAGAGAAGATGAGGAACTGCAAAAAGCATTTTATCAACTTATTCCTCCTCCCAAACAATATACAGAAACTGATCTGGTATTTGAAAAACTGTATTCTTCCAACAAGAATGAGAGAATAACCTCCTCAAAGTTTTTTGACAAAAAAGCCAGAGATGAATGGAGTGGATGGAATGCCTCTTTTTTTCAATATCCAAAGACTTTTGAACGGTTATTCCCGGCACTGAAGGACGAAGAACCAAAAGTAGTCAGAAATATTATTGTTGCGCTAGGGTGTGCAGGATGAAGAATTTAAAAGCCTTATGACGGAGATTATTGATTTCAATTTCGACACAAAAGAAATTGAGATTTTAAAAAAGCTGATTTGGGGGTAAGACATTGAGTTATAAAACATTAATTTTATTTCTATGAATAAAACAATATTCTTTTTTTTATTGATGATCCTATCAATTTCAGAGAAGACCTTTTCCCAGTCTCCTGATACACTTAAAATGAGTATTACCGAAACTTCCATTGATATGAACGATCTTCAACCAGATGGTCATTTCAGGAATTTGAATGATAGCTATATTGATGTTGATTATACAGATATCCTATACCCTGTCGAACCATGGAATATCACCATAAGGTCCAACCTCTTGTCTTCTGATTACATTCCCCAATTCATATTTCCCCTGTCAGATGAAGACGTTTTTATTATACGAAGAGATGGCACCATTGATGTAATAGATACGGTACAACGAAAACTCATTTATACTTTGCACAACAAATTTCAGATCGGAAAGTCAGCGGGGTTATTAAACAGTGATGGATCTGTTAATACCATATACTTATCCGGAAGTGAAAAAAAATTCTTTTGGCTGAACGGAAAGCTTTTAATTAGGCACCAAAGCTACTACATGCTTACAGATCCCTATTTTACACAATTTTACATCAATAAATTCTCAAGCTATCTTTCTGAAAACACATTAAATATCATTGCTAACGCATTTTCAACCTCCTTAAATCTTTACATTTTTATTGTCCGTAAAGAAATTCCGGACCGGGAGCCATACCTATCTGTCATTTTTACTGATAAAGACCTTAACATCGTCGAAGAATACCCATTATCAAAACTCACAATGTTAAATGAATGCTATCCGGATGAGATACGGCTGTCAGAAGATGGAAATTGGTTAATGGTAAATAAACCAGACCATGAAGCCCTATATTCTTCATATGGCAACTCTACGCTTTTTTTATATCATTTTAATCCGAAATTCCCGAATAATACCAGTCCGATGATCTATTGCAAAAAGGACGGGATTTTTTATGCTGACTTTTTCACCCATAGTCAATATGGAAAGATCATTATGGTTCAAAATTCTTTTTTTACTGGTATGATAAAACTTGATGATGTTTTCCAGCTATTGGAAACAGAAAAACCAACCAATGTTCATACAACGTTTAGTGGGTATAAAAATGGAATAATTCACGAAGCTGTTCGAAACAGACAATTCGAAGTTGTTAAAAATCTTCTTGAGGACAGTTCCAACCTCAATAAAAGGGGCAAATATGCATTTACTCCTCTACATATCGCTGTCTTGAATAATGATATAAAAATGACTGAACTATTGTTGGATCATGGTGCCCGGATCAATGAAAAAGCCCTTGAAGGGACAACCCCGATCTTAATGGCTGTTTTAAAGAATTATTCAATGATGGTTCATTTGCTACTTGAAAAAGGTGCTGATCCAAATATACCGACGATAACGCTCTCCTCTCCTCTTATGTATGCTACTAATAACAATAACACAAACATTGTATCCTCGCTTTTGGATCACGGGGCAAATCCTTATGAGCTAAACTTCAAATATCAGGGACCATTGTTTCTCGCCATGCGCAATTATGAAGATCCTGAAATGATCAATACCTACCTTAAACATGATGTAGATCTTAACCAACCTTGTTATGGTAATATGTCTCCACTTCAACTGGCAATCAGGTATAACAATCCCGCGCTGATAAAATATTTTATTAAAAACGGAGCAGATGTCAACTATTGTCACGAAAAAAGCTCTCCTCCTCTTTGTCAGGCGATTGAGGGAGAGCAATTGTCAGTAATACGTCTTCTGTTAACCGCCGGAGCTGACATTCACGCTAAAAACGTTCATGGAAAAACCGCTGAGGAATTGGCAATAGAAAAGGATATTAACCTGGATGATTTGTGATTTTTAGTGTTTAACTCTTTTCAGGTTCTGAAATAAATCTTTTTTACATTCTTATATTTATATAAAGTTACATTTAAATGTATTTTAACAACATTATTTATTGAAATTAAGTGATTACAGAGTGCATTGTAAAACTGAAATGCTAAAAAGTATTAAAAAGAACAAAACTATTTCAAAATCTTTAAAATGTACAAAATATATAGTTGACCGTTACGAAGTATATTAGTTTTGTTACATGAAAAATACTTCTAATGCTTATAATTTCATTTACTGTTTGATTTTGTTCAATTCTATTAAGTTTTCAACGATAATTACAAACATAAATACAGCATTTAATTATTGTAATTTTGACACTTTTTTATTTTCTTACATAGTATGTTTTAAAGATTTTTTTAAATTATTTGTATGAGAAAAGTTATAATTGACACTGATTTTGCCACAGTATGGGCATATCCGGAGAATAAAATGATCCGCCATAAACTAAAAAAATTCATTTATGGAGAACATTTTAGAGAAGTTATGTTGGCAGGAGCAAACGCATTTAAAGAGTACAACTGCACAAAATGGCTTTCAGATGATAAGGAAAATTCTACCCTGGCTGCCAAGGATAAGGAATGGGTCACAAATGTCTGGGAACCTATGGTGATAAAATCTGGCTGGAAACACTGGGCTATCGTAATGCCTGTAAAGATCTTTGGAGAAGCAAACATGAAAAACATTTCCAAACGTCTTGAAGAAACCGGAATTGTCGTCAAACATTTTTCAGATGACGAAGAAGCTTTTTCGTGGCTGGAACTACAATAGCATTGCAAAAATGGTACAGGAATACACTTCCTGTACCACCCGTTATGTAATAAAAAAACCTCCGGGCTTTAATTAGAAAACTTTTTTTTTGATTTTTGTCCATGATTTAACAAACCATATAACTTAATATTTTGCAATATGTATGAAGTCCTCATTTTTATCACACTGATATTGCGACCTGCTGGAGTCGAATCTTTCACCGTCGAAGAAGAAGGCAGGGATAAGGTCTATTTCTTTACACACTTAAAAGAAACAGATCAATGGGTTGTCTCCGAGGATTCTAATTCAAAAAGTCAGGCATTTTCAGTGGATGGCTTTAATATTTACATTGAAAAGGACACTATGGATATGTCCGTCTTTTTTGAGGATCCTGAAAAAATACAACCGGACAAAATAAAGAGTCTCAGATTAAAAAATCCGAAAGATCCGGATATGAAAGCCCGTCTGGATATTGAAAGACAAAAAGATCGGATCATTCTGTCTGTATTTAGAAACAACAACTATCAAACACAACTTCTGATAAAATGGGATTAACGATCAATAAGAATATCCGGATACATACATTAATACTGCTTTTAATTTTACTATCCGGCTCAACAGCCTATGCATACAATTCGAAAAGTGACACCACGATCCATGCTGCTGTCCGAAAGGGGAATGTAAAGAAAGTGGCCGAGCTCTTAAATGATGGTGTTGATGTAAACACACAAAACAACAAAGATCAGACACCTCTTTTCATTGCTGCAGAAGTTGACAATATCGAAATATCCCGATTATTGCTGGAACACGGGGCAGATCCGGAAATTGCCTCTGAATTTGAATATACCCCTTTGAAAATTGCTACAAGCAAAGGGAATACAGACCTGGTAAAGCTATTGATGGATCATGGAGCCGACATGTATCATATGGATTGGATAGGCAGCCCGGTTTGCCACATTGCTGCCTATAACGGATATATCGATATCATGAAGTATTTCCTTGATAAAGGCCTTGACATAAATTATCAGGACGGCACCTATCTGAGTTATACCCTTATTCATGCAGCAGCTTCCAGAGGTAAAACCAAAATGGTGGAATTTCTGATTGACCGGGGAGCCGAATTTAACAAGACAACACCCACAAATTCCGGAACACCCCTCAATGAGGCCATCCAACATCATCATAATGAAACTGCAGCGTTTCTCCTGGAAAAAGGTGCTGACCCCACCATCTGCAATTATGAAGGAAGAGGACCTGTGTATACGGCTCTTATCAATAACAATCCCGAAGGACTGGAACTGTTACTGAATACAGGCAAATTTCAATTTGCCGACAATCCCGAAACACATGAGTTATTGTGTGCAGCCTGCTTTGGTGGAGTTATGAGCTTTGTTCAGGAATTGGTGGCGTTAGGTGTTGATATTGAAGCAAAAAATCGATTTGGAGAGTCTCCTGTTTCCGAAGCGGTCTCCGGAGGACAAACCGAAATTTTCAAATACCTTCATAAACACGGGGCCGATCTGTTAAGTCCGGATGACAACCAGAACACAACCCTTCACATGGCATTCTGGGATTATGATGACAAAAAACGAATCGACTCAAAACTGGAAATTGCTGACTACATTTTAAAAGAAGACATCAATGTTAATATTAAAAACAAGTATGGTGACACCCCTTTACATGATGCTATGAAAAGTCTGCAACGCCTTGATGAGCAAGGAGACCAATACAGGAAACTTTCAGGTATAATCATGCTTATGGTCAAAAAAGGTGCAGATATTTTTGCCGAAAACAATGATGGCAATAAAGCCTATTCATATGCAGATGCCCGTCATAAAACCTTATTCGAATCAATCCTGCATAAAGACAATCTTCAGTTGGAGATGCTCTTGCTCAAAGATGTTGATCCGGAAGAATTTACATCCATCCCATACCTTGAAGTCTCTCCTGATGATGAAAGGAAAGATCCGGAATTCCTGAGCACACAAATGGAGATCGAACCGTGGAACGAACCAAACAGTTATAGCAGGTTTGGCTTTTCAAAACAGACGCTTGTACCATTAACACAAACAGAATCATTAATAATTGAAAATGGTGAGGCCGGCATTTTAGAAACCGGAACAAACAATTTGCTCTTCAGTTCATACCACAAATTTCATAATTCCGGCTACTATTGGCTTGGAAACGCCTTGTTAACAATCAGAAACACCAAATATACACTTATCGACCCCTATTTTACGAAAGAATACACCAATGATCTGACAGAATTTCTCACTAAGGATTCTCTGCATATTGTTGATACATATTATTCAACATCGCTTGCCGGGTATATCCTGTTTGTCAACAATGTGTACCACGAAGATCCTGCAACATCCATAATCTTCTATTACCCTGAATCAGAATCATTTAAAATCCAAAGCCCGTCGATCCTCACTACCTCCAAAATTATCGACCCGGAAAATTGTTTTATATCTCCGGATGGTAACTGGATACTGATGCGTCAACCGGCCGAATTGGAGGAATCATCGTATTATAGGGATGCATATTTTGAATACTATTTGTATCATTTTAATTCAGGATATCCCAACAACATCAGTCCGCCTGTTTATTGTGGTAAAACGGAAGGATATCCTAATGTTGAATATAAACATCACAAAAAATATGGAAATGTTATCGTTTTATCAGAATATACAGACAATCTCTTTATCATTCAGCTTGATAAGGCCTTTGAGGTTCTTGGTAAGCAACCTTCATCAGAAGTGTCCCCTGTTTTCAAAGGGGATGTTAATACCGAAATCCACGAAGCTGTGT